>NZ_JAKJSN010000036.1:0-60050 GCF_050337005.1 Photobacterium japonica
AATATCATTTGTGTAAAAATACAACGAAAATGGGGAAGCTTTCACTTCCCCATTCATTCGTTCACATTTTTAGTAGCTAAACTGTACGGTTGCCATGTAATTGCGACCTTCACCAATGATGGTCTTAGTCTGGCTACCACCCGCTAAGTAGTCGGTATCAAACAGGTTGTTCACATTCAGACGCATGATAACGTCTAGGTTTTCATCATATTTGATGGTGTGAGCAACACCGGCATCAACGCGGGTATACGCATCTTTCTTATAGGTGTTTTTCTCATCACCAAAGCGCGAACCTTCGTAGAACAGCCCCAGATTAATGTCTGTGTTGTTCGTTACTGAGTAACGCGACCAAATGCTAGCGGCAAACTCTGGTACATCAGCAGGACGGTTACCGTCAATGCTTGCATCTGTCGGGTCAACAATCTTCGCGTCCAGGTAAGTCATGCTACCATTCAATGCTAGCTGTTCAGTCACATAACCGGATACAGAGAACTCTGCACCTCGGTGTTTTTGCTCACCCACCTGCGTCGTCATAGACGAATGACCGCCCGTGTTTATGTCTTCTTTAACCACTTTGTTTTCTTGCGTGATATCGAAGATAGCACCCGATACTAACGCTTGACCATCAAACAGTTCCCACTTTGAACCCAGTTCAAACAAGGTACCTTTTACAGGATCCAATTCCATGCCGTCGTTCACGTCATTTTCATTATCAACCGGATCTTGCGGTTCAAAGCTTTCAGAGTAGGTGAAGTAAATCGAACCGTTCTCTGCTGGGTGGTAAATCACCGCCGCTTTTGGCAATACGTTATTGTAATCACCCGCGCTGGTTTCATGGCGGTCGAAACGTACGCCTGCGAGTACCTGCCAAGCATCATTGATCGTGACCATGTCTTGCAGGTAAATGCCGTAAGAATCTCGCTCTGTTGGATCTTTCTGCTTACCGTTGGTGTAATGCAGATCCGTCGGCTTGATCATCGACTCGCCAACAGCCACTTCGTAGCCATTTTTCAGGTACTGGCTTTGCGTTTCGTAATGGTAACCCAACCAATTCGCACCAATCAGCGTCTGGTGAGACACACCTAATGCATCAAACTCACCGATAAAGTCAACGTTCGCTGTATCGAACTTCCAGTTATCCCAACGGTCATACGCGTTGTATTTGAACGTGCCTGTCGCTGCATCATATGTGGTTGGATCGGTGAAGCTCTCTGTGTCACGACGTTCGAAGTCTTGACGGTTATAGCTCGCTGACATGCGCCATGTATCAGAAAGGTGCGTGTTCACATCCACGCCAATATTTTCGACATCGTTTTCGATGTTAGACCACTGCGCATCCCAGATGTGTTTCTCACCCAGCACTGGCTCGCCATCGACAATCCATGCACCGGTATCTACACTGCCGTTATCGTTAGTACGGTCGTAGTGGAAAGATACGGTTGTGTTGTCTGTTACGTCGTAATCCACGAACAGGCCGCCGACAAAACGTTCTGTTGATGGTGTCGTGCCATCGTTATAACGACGCCATGAGTCGTAGCTGTGCTTAGAGACAATCGCACGCGCGCGCAGTGTTTGTTCTTCGTTCAGCGCACCGCTCACGTCAACCACTGTGCGTGATTCGTTATCAGAGCCGATATCTTGGCTCACATTCACTTGCGTTTCGTAGGTTGGCTTCTTCGCCACCATGTTGATCAAGCCACCCGGTGCAGATTTGCCGTAAAGCAAACCTGCTGGGCCTTTCAATACTTCTACACGCTCAAGCAATTCAATTGGCTGACGGTAGTGAGACCAATGCTGCTTACCGTCACGCAGGAAGCTGTCACCACTGTCTAGTTCAAAACCACGTAGGAAAAAGGTTTCACGGTTACGGCCTTTGCCGCCTTCCGAAATACTGGAGTCATTACGTAGCACTTCACCCAGCGTGGTAGCACGCTGCTCATCGATCACTTGTTCATCGATGATGGACACTTGTCCTGGGGTTTCAAGCTGTGTGGCTTCAATGCGCATGGCGCTGGTATTGGTGTCGGCTTTGTAACCGTAGTCACGGCCTGTTACCACCATGTGCTCATCCACTTCCGTGGTTTCAGTGTGCGTTTGGGCCATTGCTGCAGGCGCCGCAAGTACTGCACCGATAAATAAAGCCAACTGACTTTTTGAAAACATATTCCGTTACTCCAAATAGTATGAGGTACGTTTGCCGTGTAGTTAGAGTTATCAATCGGCAGTGTGGCTGTACCTATGAGCGCTGAAGCGCCCGTAAAATCTGAAACGGAATATAAGTGATAACCATTACCATTTGCATTTAATTTACAATCTTTGCATTTGTAAGGATTTTGTCAGTGGATGTAAAAGGTCAGCCTTCTCGCGTTCGCGTATTGCTCATCATCATAAAACCTGTTATTTCACGCGGCGAGAGGTATAATGCAGCGGTTTTTTATTATCCGGTATATATGAAGTGACAGAAGTAAACCTAGATGACGTTCATCGCCAACTTAATGCGTTAAATCTTATTGCTGAAAAAATGCGTATTGTCACTGTGTCTGCAATGGACGATGACATGCTAGAAAGCTGCACCAAAGTGGAAGGTGAAAGTTTCTACAACAGCTATATGAACGTGATTTACTGTAAAGGCGAACGTTATGTACTGGGTTACCGTTGCGAAGAAACGGTCATTGACCACGCTATTATTCGCAAAGGCGACAAGTATTACGACCCTACCCTGCAAGCGGCAGGCGATTTCAAAGAATACCAGTATGCGATTCTGACTGAATTCACGGTATTCGACATGATGACACATGCCAAATCAAACAAAGACTTCCCGCCTGACGTAGATTACCTACGTACGAAAGCGAGCAAGTTTAAAAACGTGATCAAGCCGGCAGCAAAACAGTAAGATCCCGTCACCGCTTTACTGTCTGACAGCTTCACGTTTCATTGGAAGCTGTCAGCGCTCTCTCTTGTACAGATCTCTGTCCTTACCTTATCACGATGGCTGAAACGTCAGCGTTATACGAAAGCCCTCAGGCACGTTTGCTGCCAGAACTTCCCCGCCCATCAATTCCATCGACTCTTTAACGATTGCCAACCCTAAGCCATAACCCCCAGCGGATTTCTCTCGCCCTGCTTGCACCCGGGTAAACGGGTCAAAAATCGACGGTAGATACTGCGCTGGAATGCCTTTCCCGCTATCCGTGACCCAAATCTCTGCGTCCACCAGCGATACCACAATCTGCGCATTCTCACCCGCATATTTGATGGCATTGCCAATCGTATTTTTCAGCACACGTAAAACCAAGGTATGTTCGGCCTGCACCCAGTGCGGCTCACATGCTCCGCTAGGCTCACCATCAAGGGATAGCGTTTGTGTGCCATGCAGCCCTTGCTGCATCTCGGTAATGTGCTGCTCACAAAGCGCATACAGATCAATCGGCACTAACGTTGGCTGGTAATGGGCATTTTCCAACTGACTGAACGCCAATATTTCATTCACTAACGCATTCATTTCGTTAGATTCATTCTCTAACCGCTGTAAATACACCTGTTGGTCATCGGAAATCTTTCGTCGTAACAAATGCAATGCCAGTTCATGCCGCGCAAGCGGTGTTTTCAGTTCATGGGAGACATCGCGAATCAACCGCTTTTGTTTGGCATTCAGTGCTTCAATGCGTTGTGTCATATGATCAAAGCTCTCAGCCAACGCCTTAAACTCCGTGACACTGTCACCTACCTCTTGGCTGACTCGGACAGAAAAATCCCCTTCCGCCAAGCGATGACTAGCCTCTTGCAGTTTTTTCAGCGGCGCTTGCAGGTAACGGGCGAGTAACAACGACAACACCCCCAAAATGAGCACAGCAATAACGGCTTTAATGGCGGTAAAATAGTACGTAAATATCCGCGCGGGATGCAGTTGATGAGGAAATTGGATCACCAAGCGATCACCCGACACCAAGGGTAAAGTAATAATCGGTTGGTTCACTTTATTGTCGAACCGGGTATCTATATCGCGCGCAAAACGCAGTTTGAATGCAAAATGCGGGTGCATTTCACGGCCACTGAGTTCGCGATTTTGCGCATCCAGCACGAAGACTTTAAATGACTGCGCCTCCTCCCACTCAGCCAGTGCCGCGTTATCACCACGTTCAATGATAGCCTCAGCTTGATCGGCCATATCATGCATTTGGGCTTGTATTGGCTTGGGAATATACAGCAGCGTCCGTACCAACGCCGCTTCAGCCAAATTTTGCAACAGCAAAATAATAAACAAGCTAACCGCAAAGAAGGAAAATAGCTTAAACGCCAACCCTTCTTTGTTGCCAAGGTGAAAGGTCGCTTTTATCTTTGGAAGGCTTATCATTTTAGTCAAGCATCATATTGGGGGAGTCGCAGCAAGGGTAACATATCTTGCCTTTTAAACCTTATTGCGCTGACTGCACGATAGATGAATAGAAATGATAAACAGAAACGACGATGATTGAGGCAAAATTGGCCTGATTAGAATTTTTTTACTGTTTCAACCGAACCCACCTATAACTCTTGGGGTGATAGGCTTGGGATAACAGGGCACCTCCCTTATAGTGGAAATGTCATCATGCACCATGAACGTAAAGGAAGCACGCTCACGCATGACAGCACGCTAAACAAATTGCTTCAGCAAGGAGGTCACATGAAGCGCATCATTTTGTTTATTACTCTATTGTTCCTCGCGGGGTGCAGTAAGGGTATTGCGGTCAATATTCCCGATCCGATCGCGTCGTCACATGAACACAGTGGTTATCTCGTGGGCAGTTTGGGGGTAAATACCGTATGGCCAGCCACCGGCAACAAAATTGTCACCACATTGAATATCCGTCATATCGAAAGCAAGGAAATGATCACGGTCAGCCGATTTGATTCTTCCCCTGACTTTGAAACCGACGCACTGGAAGGGCAATTATTCACTCTGGCTTTACCGGCCGGTCACTATGAGTTGGACTCTGTGCACTTCAAAGGGAGCAATGGCATTCAAACCGTGAAATCTAAGTCGGTCAGCAATGTGGGCGGGCAAATTATCATCGCGCCTAATCAAGTGACCTATATTGGACAATTTATAACGTCCAGTTTGATTGCGAAAAGCCCGCTCTGGAATACCAAGTACCCCAGCGGCTTTGCCAAAATTCACCATGATTTCGTGGCTGAACGTGACAAGCAAATTCTCGATGACCAACACCCTGAGCTACGTGCATTGGTGTTTGTCCCTTCCCCGCTTGACGGTTTGGATGACCAACGTCTGATTTCAACCATTATTGAATAGCATCCCACTCTCCAAGCAATAAAAAAGCAGCGATAACGCTGCTTTTTTTTATGTTAAGCACTGACATGTCAGTGACCAAATCACGCGGTTATCTTAGCTTGATTGGCAGGCCTTGCTGATCATTCAACGCGCGGGATAACGCCAAGCTGGCTTTATCATCACTCACTACCGCAGACACCAACGTATTAGAAGCATTGACGGATTTAAACTCACCAAGCTGTGCTTCATCTCGAGAAAGCGGCTCATGCACTTCCACGTAAACGGAACCGTCTGGCTCTGTGGTTTCTTTCACCGGCTGGTTAATGATACGCACGACGGTACCACGGCGCACTTGTGCGAACAGCCATTCGACGTCCCATGGGTTCATACGAATACAGCCAGAGCTGACACGCATGCCAATGCCAAAGTCTTTATTCGTACCGTGGATCAAATACTGACCGCCCCCTTGCGAGAGTCGCATTGCATAATCACCCAATGGGTTTTCTGGTCCTGCAGGCACAACGCCCGGCAGCTCAATATTGTGCTTTTCACGGTATTCTTTACGTATGTTGGCGGTCGGTGTCCATGTTGGGTTCTTGATCATTTGACTGATCTGCGTGGTCATGCGCGGGGTTTCACGCCCTACACGACCGATCCCAATCGGGAACACGTACATTTTTTCGCTGTTTTTCGGGAAGTAATACAAGCGAAGCTCAGCCAAATTGATCACTATTCCTTCGCGCTTCACATCCGGCAGGATGAGCTGCATAGGAATAGTCAGCAATGAGCCCGGTGTTGGCAGAAAAGGATCGACCCCAGGGTTCGATGCCATCAGCAGTAACAGCCCCACATCATATCTATTCGCAATATCTAATAAGCTATCGCCTTCCATGACTTGGTAATACTCCATGACGCCCACAAGCTTACTGTCTGGCGCAGGTCGATTATACTCAACCGCTTGTGCCGACAACGACATGAAACTAACAAGCATTAAGAGCAATAAGCGTCTCAAAACAGTGCCTCCATCAATTTAACCCCTCAATTATGGCAAATTTCATTCAATGACTCGATCTGAGCGCAATAATTCTCACTTTTGAGATTTATTGCGCCAATTCTACGTCACCCGTTAAGCGCTTTCGTCATTTTAACGTCAAGCCTGTCAATGGCCAGCATTCTATCACTGTGTGGCACACAAACAAAAACGGGGCATACGCCCCGTCAGTTATCCGCTTTCAACCATGTGCACTACGCGTACTGTGCGGTTATTCGCTTCCACGTTTTACGCTGCTCATCAAGTCGGTATTTCATCTCGTTATACTGCTGAATGAATTCAAAGCTATCGTAATGTTTCAACAAGTGTTTTTTCTTGAGATCCAGCAGGCGCTTTTGCGCGGCATAATAGTCGGCAATTTTCTGCAACAGGGCTTCATATTCTTCATCCAATCGCTGTAAACGCGCTTGTGGATTAGGCAGTGTCAGGAGTTTTTTCTGTAAACGTTGATGCAACATGGTTGCGCGCGCTTTTTCCACTTTGTCTTCCGGGCTGGTGCGCAAGTTCTTGGCCATGCCCATCCATGCGCAGCTTTTAATCAACCATTTTGTTGGGTCGAACTGCCACCAACGAATACCGTTACGGTAATCATTTTCAAAGATGTGGTGATAGTTATGGTACCCCTCCCCAAAGGTCAGCAGCGCCAAAAAGCCATTGTCACGAGCGGTATTGTTATCCGTATACGGCTGCGAGCCCCAAATATGCGCCAATGAGTTAATGAAAAACGTAGTGTGGTGACTCAATACTAAACGTAATACGCCCACCAGTAACAACGCGCCCCATACATCGCCGTGGAGCAGGCCAAAGACCAGCGGAATACCGACATTGGTGGCCACAGCTAATGGCACATAATAGTTATGCTGCCACATCACGATAGGGTCTTTTTGTAAGTCACGGCAATTACTGTAATCACTGTAGCGACTAGCTTGATAATCACGCAGCATCCACCCGATATGGCTATAGAAGAAGCCCTTTTTTGCGGAGTACGGATCTTTGTCATTGTTATCGACATGACGATGATGAATGCGATGATCGGATGACCAATGCAGAATGCTATTTTGCAGAGCGAATGCCCCACCAATCGCAAATATCGCACGCATGGGTTTATTGGCTTCATAGGCTTTATGTGACCATAGACGATGGTAGCCCGCCGTAATCGACATGCCACAAAAAGTAAACGCCACCAGCAGCATCATGATTTGTGCGCCATCGACACCGACGTGCCACGCATACAGCGGCGTGCCAATCAGGGCAATCGCCATGGTTGTTGTAAACAGTACGACATTAAGCCAGATCACAGGAGGTTGGGTGGTCGTCATCCTTATTAACCTTTTTTGTTGAATTTTCGCTCGTCTAATTTGAGCTTACACTTGTAAGCCAGAATAATCACGAAAACGTTTGCCGTCAATATGGTTAATGATGGTTCAATTGAAAAAGATTGTTCTTGTTAACTGTGTCTCTTATTAAACACTCATAACAAAAAAGCGCCTCTCGGCGCTTCTTGTCTGCGGTGTCACACAATATTACGCACCCTGCTGTTGTTGCTGTTCGTGCTGTTGCTGTTGCTGTTGCTGTTGCTGTTGCTCAATCTTGATCGCATCCAAATCCGCCTGCAACGCTGTCACTTCTTTTTCGCGCTCATCGTGCAGTTGAACTAACACAGCATTATCACTTTCCTGCTGTGCCACAGAAGCTTCAAGCTTTTTCACTTGCGCTTCTAGTGCTTGTACTTGCTCCATGCTGAGATCCAGCTCTGATTTAAGTTTGCGCGCATTACGCTGAGCAACTTGTTTCGCTTTCAGGGCTTTATTGGTATCGGCATCCGCTTGCTCAAGCTCTTCTTCACGTACCTTCAATGCCCCTTCCAGCGTAGTGACAGTGGCATTAAGCTCAACAACCACTTTTTTATGCTGTTCAAGGTCCGCTTCCAGATCAGCCACAGAGGCCACCGACAGCCCCGCTAACATTTTCCATTGCTCACTGACATTGCGCGTAAATTGATCCATCACATCAAAGGGGAAGCACAACGCTTGTTGTGTATCACCGGTTGTCTGAAACTGCTTATCCATTGTCTCCAGCAATTTCAAACTGTGTTGATAGCTTTGCTCTATCGCTTGTTTGGTGTTCGCCACCGTGATTGACTCCACCGCTTTCCCAGCCAACATCATGGCCTGAAACTGTTTGATGATAGCCTCAGGCTGAGTGGCCTGTGTGAGTTGAAGCAATGGGTGAGATTTAAAATCATATTCCATCATGTATTTCCTGCCATGCGTTAACGAACAATAAGTAAAAAGAATAACTCCACCATTTACTATTCTTATATCAAATCACATACTTTTTGCGCATTGATGTTCATAAAGTTTGAACTCAATTCAATGAAATCGCAGTCTAGCAACCTGACATGACATTTTTACGCCCTCTTTTAACGCCAAGATCACGGCTTTGAATCGCCATCACTGTCACACACTTGCTATAAATAGCCGCTAGAGTTAAGCGATTGATGTGCCACTTGCGATCAATCATGAAGCGGTTAAAAAGATACCAATACGAACACTATGCCATTCTATGCAGTTTGGCGTACCCATCGACTTTTAATCACACGCTCTATGGGTTTAGTAAAAAGGGACGCCATGAGATCACCGATCGCTGGGGGCGCACGGTGATTCGTTTGCTGTGGGGCGAGAACAAAGACGTTGTGGTCGTCTTTAAAGGTACGCAAAGCCTGTGGGATTGGATGATCAATTTGGCGTTCTTTCCTAAAAAGATCCCAGTGGGTGACACACACTGCCATGTCCATTGGGGCTACTATTCCTTACTCGAACAACACAGCAAAATGTCGACCACACGAGAGCGTTCGCATTTTAGTCTCAATCTCAACACGGAAATACAAGGCAACAGTGAACAGCGAGACTTGCACCACCAAACGCTGTATCAACAAATTGAACATGTCCTTTTGCCGTTAATCCAAGCGGGAAAGAAAGTCGCCTTTACTGGTCATTCTTCTGGTGGCGCGATGGCCATTCTCGTTGCACATCGCTTATATCAGACCCACCCCCACGCCATAAAACGCATTGTGACCTTTGGTCAGCCTGCCACGGGTTTTTGGAACTTTAAGCAGCATTACCCCCTATCACAACATACCTACCGCATTTGTTGTGATCTCGACATGGTGACGTTCCTGCCTCCTCTCCCGCTTGTCTATTGGCATGTGGGTAAAATGCTATGGCTCCACAACGGTAAAATCTACGAAGACACCCCGACGTTTCAGCGTTTTTACCGCTCAATCATCAGTTGGTTATTGCGCCCCATCACCTACCACTACATGAACAAATACATTCGTAATAAAGACTTTTTCGACAAACACTGAATACTTCATGCCATAATGCCTGACCCGTTTATTCATTGATCAATCCATTGAAGCCATCAGGATATTCTTATGTCAGATCCCATGCCAGATGCCATGTCAAACACGCAACACGTGTATAGCGAGCTCGTTCATTCTCGTCGTTCAGTCCGCAAGTATGATCCTGCCGTGCCGTTTGATCATGACGCCGTGGCGCGTGCACTGACACTGGCAACACTGTCTCCCAACAGCTCTAACATGCAATTGTGGGAGTTTCATCGTGTTATCTCTGATGAAAAACGCCATACGCTTGCCCACTACTGTATGGGGCAAAACGCCGCGACAACCGCAAATGAACTGGTCGTTTTCGTGGTCACCCCGTACAAATGGAAACGTCGTGCACAAGGGAACGCCACGCAGGTGCGCGAGGCCTTTGAAGGCAGGCATGACGCGACCGCGAAACGGGCGCTAAAATACTACGAAACCTTGATCCCTTTTGTTTATCGCAATGACAAATTTGGCATTCTCGGTATGGGACGAAAGCTACTCACCTTTTGCCTTGGTTTGAAAAAACCCATGGTACGTGAAGTCAGCAAAGCCGATTTACGAGTGTGTCTGCATAAAAGCAGTTCACTGGCCGCTATGACATTCATGACCGCCATGCGCGCGGAAGGTTACGACACATGTCCGATGGAAGGCTTTGATTCTGCACGGACTAAACAACTGCTCGGGCTACCGCGCGACGCTGAGATAACCATGATCATTGGTTGTGGTTCGCGCGCTGACGATGGGATCTACAGTGACAGGCACCGTGTTGAAGCAGATGACGTTATTTTTAATCATTAATTAAGCATTTGGCCGCGAACCCATACCTTCCGTCTATTATTTACGGTATGGTGTGGGTAACTAAAAGCAACGATAACGGTCAGCAGTCTCGATGCAACAATTAATTAATTTAAAGAATACGTGGATGGCCAGCCACATTACAGACGCCGAGTTTCCCACCCCACTCAGCGAAACTGGCCTTGCGCTCTATCAACAAAATCAACCCTTGTTGAACGCCAACCCAGTCACTGAGCCCTTGGAATCACCGGATGGCTCCTTATCGATTTACCCTGTTGACTGTCACCCCCTGACGATTCGTTATTCACTTGTGTTGGCCAGCAAATGGGAACAAAGTGATGACGAAAAAGAAGCCCTTGTCGAATACCTCACGCAAATTATGTTTGAGCCTGACTCTCCGGCACAATTGTTCGTCGGCTTCTTCAAAGGTAAGCCAGCAGCCTGTGGCATGATTTATCACGATGCAGAACACGGTACCTTAGTGGCAGATGTGCATGCGCTCCCCCTGCCAAACCAAGCCGCACTGATCAAAGAGATGAAACTAGCACTCCTTAAACAATCTGAAGCGTCATTACCGACCCTGTTTATTGAAGAATAATCAGCACATCCCTTCATCATGTTGTTAAAAGTCAGCGTAGGCTGACTTTTTTGTTAGAGTTTTTTGACCTCTTCCTTTTCCTTTCCCATAATTTTTATATAAACATATCAACGTAATGTGGGGATTTATGAAGGGAATCATTTTCACTGAGTTTATTGATTTAGTTGAAAGCGAATTCGGGCTGGATGTATGCCAACAAATGTTTGATGACACTAATAACAGCGGGGCTTACACCACGGTGGGGAGTTATGATCATCGCGATTTAGTCAAACTGATTATGGCCCTCAGTAACATCACTCACATTTCACCTGAAATCCTTCAGGAGGTTTATGGTGAAGCGGTGTTCAATAGTTTATTAGAAAGCCTGCCGGGTATGCCGAGTCATGAACACAACACCTTTAGTTTCATTCAGCGGGTAGAAGAGCATATTCATACCGAAGTAAAAAAACTCTACCCCGATGCATCGCCACCTAAATTTCAATTTTTATCATTAACCTCAAGCCGAATGGTCATGGATTACCACTCTGCACGCTGCATGTCACATGTTTGCATGGGTCTCATCAAAGGGTGTGCCAAGCATTTCAATGAGCAAGTCAACATCACGATGGAAGCGTATAACCCGTCCAAAAGCCATGTCCGATTTTCCATTGATTTGATCCCGGGGTAAGCATGGATCCTGATCAGCACATTGCATTGCTAATGAAGAAAGTCGTGCGGGAACGCTCAGCACGGCAATCGGCGGAAAAACTGCTGGAGATAAAAAGTCTCGAGCTGTTTGACGCCAAAAAGTTGATTGAGAAAAGCTTCGAGAAAGTCAAAGCACAAGCCGAATTAGACTCGGAATTATTGGCCTATCAAGCCAAAATAGAAAACCTCTTGCTGGTTTTTGGACGTAAATTTCTCAAACACCCCCCATCAGCATCGTTGATCAAAGAACTGGCTGATTCACTGGTCGACAGTATTTCAGTGCGCGCATGTGGTATTGCGATTACTTGTTTCCCAGATAGTGACATTGCGATTGAACACACCTCTGGCAGGCAGCAAACATGGCAATGCCCCATCGACCTTCGGCATGTTCCCTATTACTGGGATATCGACGAAGGCGTGCTGTGGATCTCTTTTTATAACGACACCAATACGCAAGGCTTTTTCGCCACCAAAATTCATGCGTCGGGTTCGTGGCTCAACACCATTCAAAAACACATGCACCTGTTTAGCGAAATGGTGCGTTCGTCCATCGACCGACAGCTTAAACTGGAAGAGGCTATTTTAGCCCGTAAACGGGCCGAGGCGTCGGAAAAATCCACCCGTGATTTTCTCGCCATGATTAATCATGAACTCCGGACACCGCTCAATGGCCTGTTAGGCACAGCAGAGCTAATGGCTGACACTCCCTTAAATGCCCATCAGACACGGTTACTCAATACCCTTGACCATTCTGGTGAATTATTACGTGCCATCATTAATGACCTGCTGGATTACAGTAAGATCAACGCGGGTATGTTGGAACTCACCAATAAGCCTTTCGACTGCCACAGCATGATGACGATGCTCAATGATATATTTCAGCATCGCGCCAATGAGAAACAGATCCAGCTCTCCATTTCAACGTCAAACACGACCCCTCGCTGGATGGTGGGCGATGTCGACAGAATCAAACAAATTTATGTCAATTTGATCGGCAATGCCCTCAAGTTCACCACCGTGGGCGCGGTAAAATCCACCATAGAATGGCGTTCAGATCACCTTTTTTTCTCAGTCACAGATTCTGGGTGCGGGATCCCGCAAGCGAAACAAGCGACCTTGTTTGACCCTTTTACCCAAGTCGATAACTCCAGCCAACGTAATCACGAAGGCACTGGTTTGGGACTGGCCATTTGTAAAAAACTCGCCCAACAAATGCATGGGAGTATAGAGGTTGAAAGTAGCGATGGCGCTGGGGCGACGTTCACGGTCCGTTTGCCGATCACGCTGTATCAGCCCCCTGCCGATACGGGTGATGCAGAACATAACGATGCGCAACCCATCGATAACCTGTCGGTCTTAGTGGTCGAAGATTTAAAAACCAATCAAATGATCATCACACTCATGATGAAAAAGTTTGGGATCACGCCATTAATTGCCAATAACGGCCAAGAGGCGCTGACGCTGCTGGAAAATGAAACCGTGGATATCGTATTAATGGATTGCCGCATGCCGATCATGGATGGCTATTCCGCCACACAACAATTGCGCGATCAAGGCTACACGAAACCAATATTGGCACTCACAGCGGGGACAACACGCGCAGAACGCGAAGATTGTTTTTCAGCGGGAATGGACGATATTCTCTGCAAACCTTATCAGGCAAGCGAACTCAGGGAAATGTTAGAAAAATGGGGCGCCTAATTCCAGCCCCCATCTGACCACAGCGGCATAATACATTAACGTGAGACAGTCAGTAGCGCATTCGCTACATAGTCCAACTGATGCTCTTGCAAACCGGCAATGTTAATGCGGCCATCACCCACGGCATAAATCGCATGCTCATCTCGCAAGCGACCAATTTGCTCAGGTGACAACCCTGTCACAGAGAACATGCCTTTGTGCTGTTGAATAAAATCAAACTGATTTGAACCCTGCTGCTGCACCGCTTGCACCAACCCCGCCCGTAAACGCAATAGACGATGGTTCATACCGTCTAGCTCTTGCTTCCACGTCTGCGTGAGTGTGGCATCATTTAAAATGGTCGCGACCAATGCCGCGCCATGATCAGGCGGCATGGTGTAGCTTGAACGCGCCAAATTCAAAATGCGCCCTTTGGCTTTTTGTGCATTCGATAAGGTATCACTGATAACAATTGCGGCACCGGTACGTTCGCGATACAAGCCAAAGTTTTTCGAGCACGATGTAGCAACAATCATTTCTTCAACATTGTTCGCCATGTATTGCAGACCGGCCGCATCTTCCGCCAACCCCTCACCAAAGCCCTGATAGGCGATGTCGACAAACGGCATAAAACCTTGCTGATTCGCCATTGCCGTGATCGCCTGCCAATCAGAAAACGTGATATCGGCACCTGTTGGGTTATGGCAACAACCGTGCAATAGCACCACATCTTTCGGGCCAGCTTTCGCAAGTTCAGCCAACATCGCGGCGGAATCCACCTGCTTGGTTTCCGGGTTAAAATACGGGTAATAACGCACTTTCAAACCTGCGGCTTCCATCACCGGCTTATGGTTGACATAACTCGGGTTGGAAATCCATACCGTGGTATCTGGCTGTGCAACGTGCATTAAATCTGCCAACATACGCAATGCACCACTGGCACCAGGGGTTTGCACGGCAGCAGCACGCGCATGTGCCGACGTGCCCGATAGGAGCAAATCCATCATCGATTGGTTAAATTGCTCATTACCGGCTAGGCCGACATAACCTTTGGTCGTTTCATTAGCCATAACGCGTGCTTGCGCCTGCTGAACCGCTGTCATCACCGGGGTGATCCCCTGATGATTACGATACACACCAATGCCCAAATCCACTTTTTCTTCCCGCATATCCTCCCGAAATGCTGCCGATAACGACAATATAGGGTCAGGTTGCGCCGCTGCCAGTTGTTTAAACATGTTTAAATTCCGTTTTGTTGTGAATGCGTTATTTGAATTATGTTGTCTTTCTCTCAAGCTACCACTTCATTTTCAAAACGTCATCATGTATTTGCGTGATGAATTAACAAAAAATGGCGCAAAATTGTGATGGGTATCAATAGGTGAATTTGATCTGTGACAAGCCTTCCCCCTTCTTAGTGTTGCAGACCGCCACATACCGCCTAAATTTATAGGAGTGACAGACTCATCCCCCCCACAGGGTGAACGGAGGTTATGATGAAAAACAGTGTCGATGTTCGCACATTGCTCAGTGTGTACGAAAAAATTAAAACACAAGGCCATACCATTGATTTTGGGAGTGAGCTGGAAGGCGTCCAGTGCACCGAAAATCAGGATGGTTACTGCGTGAGCTTGTCTGATGGCATCGTCAGCCTAGACATTAATTTCCATAATACATACCAGTTCCATACCCGCAATGAAGACCCGGATTCGGTCATAAACCAAACCACCACCGAGTTTCATAACAACAATGAAGCACAAATCCAGGCCTTCCTCAAAAAGTTGACGCAATTAGACGAAAAATACTGACCCCTCCCCCACAATGATTGTGCGCCTAATGATGGCGCACAATGTTAATCCCGTTGAATTTATGACAGAGCTTTGACATTACGCTGACAGTTATCTCACGCATTTTTCTTACTCTCATTAGCCTATAAACAATACTGACTGACTACGCTATAGCGATATGAATCAGCCAGTCGATACGGATTAATAACGCGGATGTTCGGCTATTCAGACGCCATTCAACCTATTAAGCGTACCGTGAATAAACATAACAAGAAGCACACTATTGCAGACATCTTTCCGCAATAGTGCAGACATTCGATAACAGAATGAGATCATCATGCACGCACAACACCTCAATAAAAAAGAAGTTGAAGCGGTAATTCGCGCACTGGAAGAGTGCTATCGTCGTTTACAGGCGGCGAATGTTTCCGCTCGCGATTTGACCCAAGAAGGATTTTCACTGCTGTTTCAGTCAGCATATCATGGCCTCAGCCATAAATAATCGTGCTGCGTATTCCATCGCACAATAAAAAAGATCAACAAAAAAGCTCAAGAAAAAATCTTGAGCTTTTTTTAAGGTCGACCAGACTCATTGTTCAATCGTATTATCGATTTAATCACACATCCCAATCAAGGTTTTGCAATACAACACGGTAACCATCGGTATCCTGAAACGTTTTACCGACCGTTTCCCAATAAGGGTTGCTTGAATCAACCACCACAAAGCCTGAATCAATCATGCTGCGACACGCTCTTTCCCACGCTTGACTGCACGGAAGGTAAAACACCAACAGATGCTCAGCGCCACTCGGGGCAGGACCGATTTTCTCACCAATTTTGCTCACGAATTCAATGTGGTAACTGTGTTTTTTATGCCCAAGCACAATGCCATCAAATCCATCGTGATCATCAAACTGCTTCAGCACATCAAAGCCCAATGCTTTGCTATACATCTGCGCCAATTCTTTTACATTATCGGTCGGTCTTACCACACGAAGTGTCGAATCAATAGGTAGCATAACAAAACAAACTCCATTTCTCTTTATCAATAAATAAATAGTAAGACTCAACTAGGGGTTATTCAACACCGTCACTCACTGTACCGCGCATTCCTTGATGTCTATCACACTCACGTGACGTTATTATTTATTTACTGTCAGTCTATACGACTTTATTTACTATTTTTATTTGCGAAATATCTTAACTAGCACATGAATATATTCCCTTACTTTCTGTAAGAAATTCAAAATTAACGCCATATTCAAGGTGAGTTGTCGCTACTTTTTATTCATTTATTTTATACAAAAAAAAAGAAACAGCCGACATTGACTGCTTCTTTACAATAGCCGGGCGATCATCATACTAACTATGCGATATCACCACTGGCTAACAGGGATATGCTATCAGGGCTGAATTTTTGATAGCTAATTTCTGCCTTCTTTGGTGGGTAGATAAACTTAATGACCTTCACCACATACTTCGCAATGATATGGCCATGAATGTCTTTTTCGTCATACCAAAACGTATCGACATCCATTTTTTTGCCTTCGTCCCACTTCATATCCGTTCGAACAAAAGCATGTTCACTGGGTATTCCCAATAATTCACGGTACATCATGATACTCCAACCTAATTTCATTGAACTAAACTGAAATCATATTCCCACAATTATATAAAGGCCTTTGTTTACCCTGTCACAGTTTAAAAAATGACCACACCCAGTATTAAACGCCGTGATCAGCCACCAATTTTGCAATGTACTAGCTGTCGTTTATTGGACTCCGCACGTAACTCACACCGCTGTTTGTCCCATAAAAAGCCCGATGGGATCATCGATTTGTCTACGACAACAAACAAATCATGCTGTTGCTGACGAAGAAAATCGGTCAGTTCAGCGTTGGCTAACGTCGCTTTACCCGCAGAATAGAATTGGGCCGAGAACGGGCGTTTATTCAAATACACCAAGGCCGTATTTTCCTTTTCTGCTTGTGCCGACCATGCTGCCATCAACCCTTTTTCTGGCTCTTTCCCCACCACATTCAGGTGCAATAAACCTGCGACAATGATCAGCAACACGGGGGTGACTAGCCCTAGCTTAAACACCTTCTCTGGCAGGTTTTGTTGACTATGGTAGCCCGCGATGAGCAACCCCAATGCGGGCAGGCCCGGCATGACATAACTGGCTAAAATATTTCCCGCCAGGGTGAATAAGATCATCGGGGCCAACAACCAGCACCATAAGAAGCCCATATAGCCATGGGTGGTTTGAACGCCCTCTTCGCCCTCTTTAAAAAAGCGCATCACCTGATAAAACAAAACCGGTGCCCAAGGCAGTGCGGCTAAAAACCAAAATACCCAAATAGTGCCACGTACTTCATCATGCGCCGATCCATACAAATCACCTTGCCAACCACTCACGACAAAACGTTTAATGTGCTCACCAATAATGAAATAGTTCAAAAAACCCGGACTTTTCCACTCTGCCAATAAGTACCAAGGCAGAGAGAGAACAATAAACAATGCGCTCCCTTTTACCCACGGTAAGCAATGAGGTATTTGCTTCCACCGTTTATCCTGTGCCAGCCACAGCGTTAAACTAATGCCGACTAACACCAAGGCTAAAGGCCCTTTCGCTAACATGCCTATCGCTAGGCCGACAAAGAACATATACCCCCAAAACGTCGACTTTTTCGCCCAACTCAGCCAAAAACCGACCATACTCAGGGTCACACCCAATGTCAGCGCGGTGTCTGTCATGACGGCACCCGAGATCACAATGAACGCCGTTGTGGTCGCCAAAATCGCAGCGGCTAGCCACGCCTCATCGCGATCACGTACTTTCGCCGCTAACACCCACGTCAACATTAAAATCACCACTCCGACAACCCAATGTGGCATACGTGCGGCAAATTCATTCACACCGAACCATTCAAACCCCGTGGCACTCAGCCACGTGAACAGGGGCGGTTTTCCCCAAAACGGCACATTGTAATCAAACATCGGGGTCACCCAATTGCCCGTCTCATACATGATCCTTGCCATTTCGCCGTATCGAGCTTCTGTGGTATCCATTAACGGATAGACACCCAGTGTTAACAGTCGAACGATCACGGTACCCACAGCCAACATCATGGCAAAACGGGTTAAGGTGAATAATGTCTTTTTCTGGCTCATGCGTTGAGTCCTTTTGCCACAGTGTGTTGTACTCGTTGTAAATGACGGTGTTCAGCAGCACCGTATTTAACGCGGTCCTGCTCAGCGAATTTGTCTTCCATCACGACAAATAACGGTCGTTGTTTCGATTCAATGAATATTCGCCCTACATACTCCCCCAGCAATCCAATCGACAGTAATTGAACGCCGCCCAAAATAAGCACCACCAACATCATGGAGGGATAACCGGCAACGGGATCCCCAAACAACAGGGTTTTTATCAATACGGTGCCCGCTAATACCAATGCCACCAGCGAGATCAATAGCCCCGCTGCCGTGGCCAGGCGCAGCGGACGCGTACTAAAAGAGGTAATGCCTTCAAATGCCAAATGACACAGTTTGCGGTAATTCCACTTGGTTTCTCCCGCCAAACGGGGATCGCGATCAAACTGCAACGTTGTGCGCTTAAAGCCCGGCCAAGCAAATAAGCCTTTCATGAAGCGGGTTCGCTCCGGCAACTTATTAATTTCATCGACAACGCGACGGTCAATCAGGCGAAAGTCACCCACATTTTCTGGAATCGGCATATCTGTTAACTGATTAATGACCTTATAAAACGTGGCGGCAGTAAAACGTTTAAACCAGCTTTCACCATGGCGTTGACGACGCTGCATGTCGACCACATCAAAACCTGCGCACCATTGGTCGAACATTGCCGGGATCAATTCAGGGGGATCTTGCAAGTCTGCATCAATTAACACGACGGCTTGGCCTTGTGCCGCTTTCAGTCCTGCGCTCATGGCGGCTTCTTTGCCGAAATTTCGGCTCAGTCTTAGCGTACGCACCTGATGCTGTTTACTCTTCAGTTGTGTTGCGATGTCCCAACTGCCGTCGGTACTTCCATCATCAATGTAAATCAATTCGCACGGTTGATTCAGCGCTTCTAAAGCCTGACAAACACGTTCATGGCATGTTGCCAATACCGCTCGTTCATTGAACATTGGAATAATAACCGTGAGAACCGGTGCTGACCGCTGATTGGGAGATTGATGATCTCGCGGGTGCTCACGATGATGTGAAAGCACGGTAATAGTAGACATGATAAACCTCGAATAAATTAACCCGCCTCGTTCTTGTACATAAGGTATGCCATACCCTGTCAGAAAAAGGTCATCGACATTTTTTTCACCTTTCTTTGTGGCATTATTAGGCCAATCTATTTTTCCGGCAGGCTATTTCATGAAGCTACTTTTGGTTGAAGATCACCAGGATATTGCGGGCGTCATTTTCGATTTTTTTGAAATAAAAGGGTACACCCTCGATTACGCAAGCAATGGACAACATGGCTTCGAACTCGGATGTCAGAACCATTATGATTTGATCATTTTGGATGTCATGTTGCCCAAGATGGATGGCTTTACCGTGTGCCAGCAGTTACGCGAACAAGGTATTGATACGCCTATTTTAATGCTGACCGCCCGTGATACGCGTGAAGACACTTTGCAAGGGTTTGAACACGGTGCCGATGATTATTTGGTTAAACCGTTTGATCTTGAGATCCTTGAAGCGCGCATCAAAGCCCTGACCCGGCGTCGCCAAGGCGAAACCGCCGTCTCTACATTAACGTTTGGCGAGCTCCAACTGGATCTCAGCAGCCATAACCTACTGCGTGATAACTGCTGTTTTGCCCTAAACCCTACTTTGTTTACGATTCTAAAACTGCTGATCACTCGGGCACCGAAAGTCGTCAGTAAACAAGAAATGATCGCAGCACTGTGGGGCGATGACGAGCCGGAAGGCAATGTACTCAGAAGCCATATCTATCAGCTCCGGAATCAAATCGATAAACCGTTCAAACATGCGTATATCAAAACGGTACCGAAAGTGGGTTATCAATTGATCCAGCAGGATGACAAATGAATAAAGCCTTCATGAAAGTCAAAAGTGCCAAGCAACTTACCTTCACTTATTTCGCTATTATTGCGTTTGGCATTGTGACGCTGCATTTTTCTTTGCTCGACGCGACCTTAGAAAATTTTGAGCAAATCAATGCCAAAAACCGTCTGAACTATGCCAAAGGGATTGCGGAGCAGTCCTTAACCAGCACCCCGCAGGATCATTTTGCCATTCCACCGTTCAGCCACGCCTATCTGGATAAAGCCCTGCTGCCGAATGATTTGGTCTTGCCGGAAGACTTGCCACAAGATAAAGCGATTGAATTATTCAATGAAGAATCCGGTGTGACGGATCATTTCCTTATGCACACGCAGGTGACAGTCGCAGGAAAAACGGTTCCCCTTTACCTGATTTACTTCGATGACATTTATGAAATCAGCGAAGAAGAGATCTTTTATAATCAAGCCAAGCAGTTATTTATATCGCTGATTTTATTAGTGATAAGCTTGATGGTGGTTCTCAAGGTATCGAGTCGCCTGACCGATCCCATCACACAATTGGCGAATGACATTGAACAACGTAAAACCGATGACCTGTCCCCCATCGTGGCACCGAAAGGCATCGCGTCGCGCGAACTGTTACAACTGGTCGACAGTTTCAACGAATACCATCAACGCATTCAAGCCTTGATCGATCGTGAACGCGCCTTCAATCGCTACGCCAGCCATGAATTGCGTACACCCTTGATGGTCATAAAAGGGGCGATCTCTTTGTTGGGGCAATCCAATGAGCCTGCCTTTATTGATAAACAGCGCCAGAGGTTGCTGCACGCCAGCAATGAAATGAATGATTTTGTCACAACGTTACTCTCTCTCACCCGTGAAGATGATCTCGAGACACTGACTGAACGACCGCTGGTTTATGATGAAGTCGCCGACATCATGCACGCCCATGCCCATTTATTAGCCCATAAAGACGTATCGTGGGACGTGGACATCGCCTCACCGATTGCCATGAAAATGCCCGCCCCCACCTTCAATATTTTATTGGGTAATTTGGTCAAAAATGCCTTTGCCTGTACCGAACAAGGCAGCGTGACGGTCACGGTCAATGCACATACCATTCAAGTGCAAGATACAGGTATGGGCTTGGGCTCAAAGCCACGAGGCGTGGAAGGGTATGGCTTAGGCTTACTGATCGCCAATGACATTTGTCGTAAATACCAGTGGCAATTAACGCTCGCGAATACTAACGCGGGCGGATGTTGCGCCACCATTATGCTCGGGCAGTCCGGAACACCCACCGATCAGCCAGCGTAAAATTGATCACCATCCCCAATAGAATACCAGGAACCATGCCAACGTAGGGCCAGCACATCATCCACAGCGAGCTCTCCGTTGCCATGGTCATAACCAACGGCGTTACCCACTGCATCAATACCCAATAACAGCCCACATTCGGCACAAACCCGACACAAGACGCCACGACAAATTGCATCCACTGCTGGCGAGGCGGCGCTTTGACCGCGCTGTGAAAGGTAACGTGTCGGTTCAGCCACCAGTTGGATGAGGCCGCCAGCCAAAAGGCGCCCACTCGCGCGACGGCAAACGGCCACCATTGCGAGAACACCCACAAAGCACACACATCCACCACAAACCCACACCCACCCACTACCGAGAAGCGTATTAATCGTTTCACATGATCACCCCTTCCACTCTGCTGCGCGGCATAACGGCCACGCTCCTGCACGTAAAACCACAGGCTACGTCAGCGAAGATGTAAAAAATGTCTAAAACCGCTCTTCACCTTCCACCACCGATGAAAAAGCACTTTTTTTTCACGTTAAATAGGTATAATGCCACCAGTTTCTCATTCAATTACTACGGAAAACCATGAGTAAAGTATTTACTTTTCTAAAAGGGATGGCCATGGGAGCGGCGGATGTCGTACCTGGTGTTTCTGGCGGTACCATTGCCTTTATTACAGGCATTTACGACACACTGTTAGAGAGTATTCGTCGGGTTAACCCTAGCCTGATCGGCCTCTGGCGCCGTGAAGGGTTCAAGGCGGCTTTTGCCCATGTGAACGGCACTTTCCTGATTTTGCTGTTATCGGGCATTTTGACCAGTATCTTTACCTTCGCCCGCGTCATTACGTGGATGCTACAAACCCACCCAATCCCACTGTGGTCTTTTTTCTTTGGCTTGATCATCATTTCGGTGATCCACATGTTTAAGCAAATCGAAAAATGGAATGCGACCTGCATTGTCGCGGTCATTGCCGGTGCGGTGTTCGCCTACGGGATCACGGTATTACACCCGCTGACCCTAGAACCAACCTATTTCAATATCGTGATTGCAGGCTCTATCGCTATTTGTGCCATGATCCTGCCAGGTATTTCAGGTAGCTTCATTTTGCTACTGCTAGGCATGTACGGCCCTATTCTGGGTGCGGCAAAGTCGATGGATGTTGTGACTCTCGGTCTGTTTGCCACAGGCTGTGTCATTGGCTTGTTGTCATTCTCTCACGTACTGTCTTGGGTACTGCGCCACTACCGCGATATCGCACTAACGTTCCTGACAGGCCTGATGATTGGTACGCTTAGCAAAATCTGGCCATGGAAAGAAACCCTAACATGGCGCACTAACTCTGGCGGTGAGCAAGTGCCGTTGCTAGAGCAAAACCTGTCGCCGTTTAGCTTTGAACAAGCGACCGGTCACCCTGCGCTGTTGGGTTACGCTATCTTGGCCATGATTTTGGGTATCGCCTTGGTATGGGGGCTAGAGAAAGTCGCGGAGAAATAACCGCTTCTTCCTTGCTCTCAGCGTGCCCCCCTAAGCAGCCTGCTTCCTCTATGTCGTTATCAAAGAGAGGGATAAGGCTGCTTTTCTTTTTCTCCATCACAAAACGAACAGCTTCTTTCTACCCATCACCCCGCCAATGGTATGATCGGCCATGTTTAATGTGTCGGTAACCTATCCATGCTCCTAACCTTCCATAAATATGCGCTGCTTATCGGTCTGACCGCCGTTTCCCTGATGATCTATTTTCATGATGCGCCGTTGCCGATGCTCGGCTCGTCCTCCTCCTCGGTGTCACAAACACACTGTGCGTTGTCCACGACGCCTTGTCATCAACAAGGAGCGGCAATATCATTAGACAGGGACGTTATTCGACCGATGGAAAAAGCGCGTGTTACGGTAAACTGGCCTGCGCTGCCTAATGATGTCACAGCGTTGATGCTGTCTTTGGAAGGGGGAGAAATGATGATGGGGGTATATCGTCTGCCATTAACCCGTCAGACTCCGAAGGCGGCGTTTTCCGGCGAGCTATCACTGCCTTTTTGTACGTCAAAACACATGACGTGGCTCGGCCAAATTCATCCTGTCGGTACAACAGATAACCGTCAGTCGCTTTCTATTTCAATAAGGATGATAAAGTGAAATACCAATGGATAATTCTTGCACTGGCGTTAGGTGCCGGCTTATTTGCAAGCTTAGTGGTGGATAAACGCGACAATGCGAATTTCGAACCGGACTACCCGATCAGCCTTTTAGAGACAAAGGATAAAGCGGTTGATCTTTATCGGGCGGACGATCCGCGCATTCGGGTGATTTATTTCGGTTACACACACTGTCCAGACGTTTGCCCGACATCGCTGGCGGTCATGTCTGCCGCTTTACAACAAATTGAACCTGCGAAACTTGACCGTTTGTGGCCCATCTTTATCACGCTTGACCCTGCGCGTGATACGCCAGAGAAAAGCGCCGAATACGCGCAGTATTTCCACAAAACGATCATCGGCATGACGGGCACACAAAAACAAACTCAAGCGCTGGCAGAAAAATACGGCGTGCTATACATGAAAACCGAGCTAAAAGACTCCGCATTAGAATATGCCGTTGACCATAATTCGTATTTTTACTTCCTGGCACCAGACGGCACGTTACTGCAAAAGGTGCAACATACGCTGAACCCGAACCGTTTAGTGGACGCAATAAATACCGTGCTGGACGCCCCAGCAAGCTAACATTGATGGCGCTAAAACAGGCCCGCTACGGCGGGTTTTCTCAACTTTGAGAGAAAAAAAACGCTAAAAAATGGGTGTTTAAGCAGCAATTTGGGCCATGTCTGCCATACTAACTCTGCCGATTGATTATTTACACTCGGTTTGTAGTGGCAAATAAAGGAGAAGAAAGAAAAATGAACCGTTCATTATCTATCCTTACAGGTATTATTCTGAGTGCGACTCTGATTGGTTGCTCTAGCTCAGACGAAGTCGATCAAATGCAGCAACTCACTAATAAAGTCGATATGCTCTCTGATCAGGTAGGTGCTTTGCAAAGTCAACAAGATCAAATGGCAGGCGCTGTTAACGATGCTCGCGCAGCATCTGATGCAGCTTACCAAGAAGCAATGCGTGCTAACCAGCGTATTGACAACATTGCAAGTTCTTACAGAAAGTAAAATACAAAAGTGGCGCTCATGCGCCACTCTTTTTTTCTGCGTTTAGGCCAAATGGCCAACGGTTTCAAGAAAACTGTATCCCTTTCCCCGCACCGTCTTTATATGCTGCTTCGATAAGCCTGATTGGGTCATTTTTCGGCGAATGTTGCTGATATGCATATCCAAGTTACGATCAAATGGACTTAAATCTTTCTTTAAGACGACTTTTTGCAATTCCGCTTTTGAAATAACGATGCCGTTATTCTTCACCAAGTATTCCAATAGTTCACACTCAGTACCGGTAAGCGGTAGCTTCAGCAATTGATCGATCACCACTGACGCAGAATACCCGGCGCTGCTGCGTTGACGTTCTAAGCCCACTCGTCGCATCATGGCCGTCATGCGAGCCAGCAGTTCAGGCACGCGAAATGGCTTGGGCATAAAATGATCCGCTCCCGCCTGCAAACCATTCAACAGCGTGGCTTCATCATTCAATGCCGTCAACATGATAATAGGCGTGGCAAAACATGCGCAAATCTGACGTGCGACTTCCATGCCATCTGCCTTTGGCAACATGACATCCAATAAGACGAGATCAACAGCATGCGCATGTAAATACGCTAAGCCCGACTCACCACAATGTGCATAATGTACGTCATGCCCTTCTTCGCTTAATACTTCTTCAAGCAATTCGCATAATACAACATCATCATCAATTACGAGTATTTTTGACACAAGTTCACACTAATAAAAATCATTATCATTACAGTGTGGATTATTCAGGGTAAACGGCGCGCAAGCAAGTAAAATATCCGTCCTCTATGGCAAATTTCTCGCCAACTTTTAACCGTATCGCGTTTTATATGTGTAAATTATCCTGCGTCAAGATCCTTGAATTTACATTACTTTTGTAACTCATAAGTCTTGACTTTAGCAAAAGCGGCACGGGTATTAGGCTTCAGGCATTTCCCACAGAGTTACTCACAGCTTCTGTGGATAACAAAGTTATCCACAACGCAACAACCACTGACTCCCTCTGATCGCTTTCCTTTTTGGTTCATTTACGCCATCGTTTCACACGCACATAAAACAACCAAATGCACCGATGTAAACACATGAAAACAACCAACTAGATTGATTTACAACCCCTAACCATCACTTCATACACAAAACTCACTCTTATCGCGTACTGACGTGCAAAAATATTGATTTATCATCACAAAGACAAAAAGCAAACGTTACCCCTCACAAACAAAAAATCATAACTGCCACTTTTGGCACATAAACACACTTGCATAACCAGTAGTGCATAAACGCACAAAACCACATCGAACAATCACGCCATATAAACGTTTACTTGCGATATCAAAATAAAAACACAAATCACAAACCATTGTTTAAATTGAAATAAACCACAAAAACACAATAAAAATCGCATTCGGCATTAAAATCATGATTGACATCTAAATCCATTAAAATAGAATACGCGCCGTTTACCTACTCGGTAGGCATAACAGGACAGATACTTATAACGTAAGAGGTATACAATGGCTGGTGATAACAACTACAGTTTGGGGCCTGTGCCACAATCGGCACGAAAAGGTGTGATTTCCCTTACCATGGTGATGTTGGGGTTAACCTTCTTTTCCGCCAGTATGTGGACAGGGGGGACATTGGGAACCGGTCTCTCCTATGATGATTTCTTCCTCGCTGTTCTTATTGGTAACCTCATTCTCGGTATCTATACTTCTTTTCTTGGATACATCGGCGCCTCTTCTGGCCTTTCTACTCATCTTCTTGCTCGATTCTCTTTTGGCGCCAAAGGCTCCTGGTTACCCTCTCTGCTGTTAGGCGGCACACAAGTGGGTTGGTTCGGTGTTGGGGTTGCGATGTTTGCCATCCCGGTGCATAAAGCTACTGGCATTGACACCACTGTTCTTATTCTTGTTTCCGGTCTTTTAATGACCGTCACCGTTTACTTTGGCATTGCCGCTCTGATGATTTTGTCAGCCATTGCCGTTCCAGCCATTGCCCTGCTGGGTGGTTTCTCCGTCTTTGAAGCCGTTAACAACATCGGGGGCATTGAAAACCTCCAAGCCCTGACCCCAGAACAACCGCTCGACTTCTCTACTGCACTCGCCCTTGTCGTTGGCTCTTTCATTTCCGCTGGCACACTCACTGCTGATTTTGTTCGCTTTGGTAAAAAGCCAATGAGCGCCGTCATGGTGACCATGATTGCTTTCTTCCTCGGTAACTCCCTGATGTTTATCTTTGGTGCAGCGGGTGCCGCGGTAACGGGCCAATCAGACATTTCAGAAGTAATGATCGCGCAGGGTTTGCTTATCCCGGCCATCATTGTGCTTGGCCTGAATATTTGGACGACCAACGACAATGCGCTGTACGCCTCTGGCTTAGGGTTTTCCAATATCACCGGCTTACCCAGTAAACACCTCGCCATGATGAATGGTGTCATTGGTACCCTGTGTGCGGTTTGGCTTTACAATAACTTTGTCGGCTGGTTAACATTCCTTTCGGCGGCAATTCCACCTATCGGCGGTATCATCATTGCAGATTTCGTGAAAAACCGTCATCGTTACAAAGATTTCGCTAACGCTGAATTTAAAACCGTCAACTGGGCCGCCATCATGGGTGTCGCCATTGGTGTGGCAGCTGGCCACCTACTGCCGGGCATTGTTCCTGTGAATGCCGTACTGGGTGGCGCGATCAGCTTCCTGATTTTAGACCCACTGTTAAACCGTAAAGCCGCTCAAACAACTACGAAAAAAACATGTGCGACTCACGCATAAAGGATAAATAACGATGCAAACCTCAACTACTCTGATTCAAAATGTCACGCTGCGCGGCAAGGATGGCCTGCATCAAATCCTCATTGAAGACGGTATCTTCAAGACTATTGCGACCATGGATGAAGCATTAGCACACAACGGCAATGTACTGGATGGCGAAGGCGGCATGGCCACTGCGCCGTTCTGTGAGCCACATATTCATCTGGATACCACCCAAACAGCCGGTGAGCCGAACTGGAATATTTCAGGCACGCTGTTTGAAGGCATCGAACGCTGGGCTGAGCGTAAATCCATGCTCTCTATTGAGGATGTGAAGCAGCGCGCCAAGCAAACACTAAAGTGGCAAATTGCTAACGGTGTGCAGCATGTACGTACCCACGTTGATGTCTCTGACCCCACGCTGATTGCACTGAAAGCCATGCTTGAAGTGAAAGAAGAGATGAAGCAATGGGTAGACATCCAAATTGTGGCCTTCCCACAAGAGGGGATCTTGTCTTACCCGAACGGTAAAGAACTGCTGGAAGAAGCCGTTAAGCTTGGCGCAGATGTGATCGGTGCGATTCCGCACTTTGAATTCACCCGTGAATACGGCGTAGAGTCACTGCATTACGCGTTTGAACTTGCGCGTAAATACGACCGTTTGATTGATGTGCACTGTGATGAAATCGATGACGAACAGTCGCGTTTTGTTGAAACCGTTGCCGCACTGGCACACAAATACAACATGGGCGACAAAGTCACAGCGAGCCACACCACAGCGATGCACTCGTACAATGGCGCTTATGCCTCTCGCCTGTTCCGTCTGTTGAAAATGTCAGGGATCAGCTTTGTGGCCAACCCGCTGGTGAACATTCACCTGCAAGGCCGTTTCGATGATTACCCGAAGCGTCGTGGTATCACACGCGTGAAAGAGATGCTGGCCGCCGACATTAACGTGTGTTTCGGCCATGATGATGTCTTTGACCCATGGTACCCACTCGGCACGGCCAACATGCTTCAAGTGCTGCATATGGGCCTGCATGTGTGTCAGATCATGGGCTACGACCAAATCAACAATGGTTTAGATTTGATCAGCACGAAATCAGCACGCACCCTGAATATTCAAGACCGCTACGGCATTGATGCTGGCAAGCCAGGCAACCTGATCATTCTACCGGCAGAAAATGGCTTTGATGCGGTTCGCCGTCAGGTGCCTGTGCGCTACTCTATCCGTCACGGTAAAGTGATCGCTGAAACGCAACCTGCAACCACCCAGATCCATTTGGGTAACGACGCCGAAGCGGTAACGTTCCGTCGTTAATCAGTTAATAGATGAATCAGTTAATCCGGTTTTCGTAAGCCACAAGCTTTCGTGACAAACAAAAATGCCACCTGTTAACAGGTGGCATTTTTTATATGTGCCGTCACGAGGCCTATATCTGCATCTCAAGCATTAAGCCATTCCTGACCGAAGCGTCAATCCACTCTCATCTGATTCTTATTTCGTTTTGCGGCGTAGCCAACCAAGCGCCAACAATGAAAGTAAACCTGCACCAATGCCACCACCCGATCCTGAATTCTGGATCATGTCACAATTTGTATGGCTGACACCGTCAGAGTTTGGATTACACTGTTCCGATTTATCATCTGCGATAAAGTTCGGCTCCGTTATCGGACTGCTTGGGACATTTGCAATTGTCTTTTGTACCCACGCATTGTATGTACCGACACGGGTATAGAATGACGGGCGAGAGACTGAACCACAAATCGGCGTACCCACAACGCCACCACTCACGATACCAATTTGAACCCAATTGCCATTGGCATCTTGCGCACGCAATGGGCCACCGCTATCCCCTTTACAAGAGTCTGCACCGTAATCACCGGTATAGATCGGATCAGTCTCAACCGGGTTGCCGTCTTCGTCGGTTTCAGGATCCGGTTCAACGATAACAATATCATCGCGAATTTCTGGTGACATGCTACAAATTTTGGTGACATCAAACGGACTTTCGATAATGCCATGAACGGTATTGCCCTTCTCAATCAACTCGAAGCAATCCGCAATGGGAAGGTGCGTTAACTCGGCCGTTTGCAATCGATTCGGTATTTCAGTGGCGCCGACATCCACCGCGCCCCACCCGGAGACGGACGTGTTTTTCACTCGGTTAGCGGCATTCCATTCTGCGGATAAACGTGCGTCAATTTCATCTGCTACCTCAGAGGTCGCCAAGGTAATCGGTGTCACACTGTCGGCCGGAAACGCACGGTGAACGCGCAGTAGCGCAATATCGCTGTACAGCCCGGTTCTTTTGACCGTAATTTCCCCGTTGTAGTCTTTCTCAAACTCACCATCCGGGGCATAGTCAGGATGCACTACCACATGAGAAACCGAATACAAATTGCTAACTGACGGTAAGCTCAGCGTCGCGGAGCCAACGGCCACATTCAGATGATGAGGTTGGATAACGAAGTATTTACCCGAGGAATTCGCGGTAACCACACAGTGGGCGGCAGTCACTAGCCAGTTTTCAGCAATAACCGACGCCCCACAATTATGGGCATTATCCATCGGTACCACACGCAATGAAGCCATCCAGCTTTGGGTACCGATATCAGTAACGGGATCACCACCGACCACATACGGGGTGATATTTGATGCGTTTGCCGCCATCGACGAGAAGCACATCGCGGTTGCCAATGCCAGAAAAGCCTTTTTCATGCCTGAATACTCCAAAATCCATTTGTTTTTGGGAGGGTATCAGTGCACAAAACGATGAAAAGGCATATAACCTATTTATGCGAGTGAACGCGGCGTCATTAACACCGAATATAGCACCTTCGCAACCATTCCGTGTTTGAGATCACACTATTGTTCAGGACTGCTGAAGCAATATGGCTGCCCCTTTAATTCACTTCGTTACCCGTGATCGGACAGTGACTGGTGGTAATATCAAAATCCACATATTTCCCCCCCAAATGAGACGCAATGGTTGGATAAAAGCCTAACTGTGCCGCTTCATCAATATTTTCCATATCAATGGTATAAATTTCAACACCAAGCATTTTTACGGTATTTGGCAAGCACGTGCTGCTGTCGCCCGATAAAAAGCAGGTTCTTTCGCTGGCATCAATATAGCCACATTGCTTTTCTTCTTTAATACCGAGGTTACTGAGCCCCGCATAATCCCCTTCTGGCAGGTTATTCGGAATAATAATTAAATCCTTCGCCTCTTCCAGTGAGTAATATTCCGTTAAATTGCCTATTTCAAGTTTGAGTCCATCGACAGCAAAAACACGGGTATTGCCTTCTATCGTCGCTTTTACGTCTTCATCTTCACAGCCTAAAATCGCCAGTGCCGACAGTAAAATTATCGCCTTTTTCATTATTATCCTTAACATTTCATCAATTCCCACAGAAGACGGTTATTTTAGCGTTAAAATAACTGAATACGACCTTTTACTATGCAGATATTGTACATCTGCATTTTCGTGTAAATTTCATACAGTGCAGTGTTGAATATTGTGATCTTGATCTGGATTCCTTCCCTTCTGAGGATTTGGTGGCATAATATAAACAGAACAGTTACCTGTATGGTAAATTCACCATTACACTTCTACGGACTAATCCTATGAGTATTGAATCAATCGTTAAGCAGCGTTCAGGCGCAAAATGTGAACTATGTGCATCTGAAGATAACCTAAGTGTCTATGAAGTACCGGCATCTCCAGACAAAACAGCCGGTAGCTGTGTGATGGTTTGTGGTACTTGCCGTACTGAAATCGAAGATGCTGATACGCTGGATCAAAACCATTGGCGTTGCCTAAACGACAGCATGTGGAGCCAAGAGCCTGCTGTACAAGTCATGGCTTACCGTATGCTTAAGCGTCTTTCTTCTGAAACATGGGCACAAGATCTGCTTGATATGATGTACATGGAAGAAGACAAAGTTGAGTGGGCTGAAAAAGGCCTATTGGCTGACGAAGACAAGCCACGTGATGTTAACGGTGTTGAACTGAAAAAAGGCGACGACGTGACTATCATCAAAGATCTGCCAGTTAAAGGCTCTAGCATGGTGATCAAACAAGGTACTGCGGTACGCGGTATCAACCTGACTAACGACCCTAAACACGTTCAGGGTAAAGTAGAAGGTCAGACCATGTTTATTATTGCAGAATACTGCCGTAAGAAATAAGGTGCACTTGGGTAGCCTCATGGGCTACCCAACCTTTTCAATCGTTTTCGCTTCACTTCCACTTAGCGTCAATCCGTTCGCTTCGCGACAACCTCTTATCGTCGCATCAACATCTCTTCATAAACACCAAGCTGATTTTGCAACAGCAGTCTGTCTACATCAACCGGTCTTTCTGATTGGCTCATCCAGCAACAAATGCTCGTGAAAACCTAATGCGACCAGTGCTTCAAATGCCTGCCAAACATCCTCGGGGATTGCCTGCTCAATCGCAAACCCATAAGACGGATACACTTTGATCCGCTGCAAATCTCCCAGCATCACATTGATCACATCGCTATACGACAAGAGTTCATTGGGGTAATTATCAAAACGGATCGGTGGGGAACTGACGGTCACGTCTTTACCCGGCCATAGCTGCATAAACGTGGCGTAGGTTCTGCGCTCCATAAAAGGCTTTTGAACCAAGATGAATCGCTGCGGGTCTACCCCCTTCATCGCTAGCAAGGCTTGGGTAAATTGAATATTTTCACCGGTATTGGTGGAATGCGGCTCAATGAGGATGGCGTCTTCAGGCACGCCCATGTCGATCGCAATGGCAGCAAAGGCTTCGGCTTCTGAGCGTTCAAACAGCCCTGCCGTTAATACGCCTGCACCACCCGACATCACGATATACGGCGCATAACCCTCTAGATAGAGTTTTGCAGCATGTTCGGCGACACGAATGTCATTGCTGCACAGCACAAAGAGACAATCACTGGGGGTAATTGTGTGGTTGAGTAAGTGGTAGTCCCATACTTTAGTGGCTAAGGTATGAATGTGGGAAGACATGGCAATACTCCCTGTTTGCGTATATTCACAAGAATTCAATGGCAGCCTAAGCCGCCATACATAGTAGGAATATACCCTAGATTGACCACGAATAATGACTTTTCAATGACACCCTCGTGATCTTATCGCATTTTCACGCCAAGGCCTGTCTAGAAGGCTTAGCGGTGCCACCATTCCGGGGTCAATGTGCAGCTTTTATCACCCGCACTCAACCAGCCTTGCTCACCTTCAATGGTCAACTGCAGCTGCATGGTACGCTCAACCATCGTTTCAAGAGTCGCTAAGGTTTCATCATCAAAGAACACCACAGACACGTTACCGAACTGCGTCACTTTGCTCTTGTTTTGCTTCCACCAAATCGCCGCCGCATTATCGCCATAGGTCGCGATGATCACTTTCTTGGCTTTGTGTGCCGCTTTTTTGATGCGCTTTTCATCAGGCTGGCCTAGGTCAATCCACAGATCAATCTCATCGGTCAGGCTTTTCGTCCACAGTGCTGGCTCATCAGCTTCACCCAACCCTTTCGTGAATTGCAGATCTTCATCGGCATTCAGTCCCCACATCACCAAGCGAAGCATCAAACGTTGCAGCGTTTCTGACGGGTGACAAGCCAACGTATGGGATTGGTCAAGGTATACGTGGCGATCTAAATCAGCAACGTTGAATTGCGCTTTATAAATGGTGGCTTTAATTGCCATGATGTTCTTTCCTGCTCGTTTGCTGATGCATCTCCCCACCCATGGGGGAAATAGGATGCTCGAGTGTAAGTCCTAGCTATTCCGCATTCAAATTCTTATTCGTACTCTGTCTGATATTTCTATCCGCGCCACAACAAATTGATTGAATTACCAACAATCACACGGTTATCAGCTACACAGGCAACATTCAATTCGGGGGATTACGCCTGGCCCTCGATCCATTCTGCAACGGAATAGTCCCCTGCCACCAGCTGTTCTTTTTTCTTTTTAGGCAGCTGTTTGATACGGTATTCCACTTGCATCGCCACACGTTTATCACCAATTGCCTGTGACCACGCCAAGGTCAACGGGCCTTTGCCTTTAAGAAACTTGGCGCCCTGAGATTTAGACTGGTGCTCAAGGAAACGTCGTGTCACATCGGTTGTCACCCCACAATAGAGCTGATTAGCCGCGGTTCTAATTAAATAGACCGACCATGGCGGGGAAATCTTCCCAACCGCTTTTTGTTCTGTCATGACCCTTCTCCGCACATTCAAGCCCAACATAAAAAAACCCAGCAAATGCTGGGCTCAATGATTCATGATTATTGATGCATGCTATGACGTTAATGAATCCAATAACGCTTTTAGCTCCGCCATGTCTTCTTTCAACTCAGCCACTTCATGCTCTAGCGCCTCAATGCGCTCAAGGTTGGCTGATGATGCCACAGGGACTGCACTGACGGATGCCACCTGAAACGCGTCTACATCCACATCGCCACAGAAAAGGTGCATATAGCGGCAATCACGCTTCGTTGGCTCTTTCGGCAATTTCACCAAGAAAGGCCCTTTGGGGTGGTCAGCTAAGTGATCCATCACCGTTTCCGCTTCTTTCACATCATGAAACGTGCAAAGGCGATTGGTTCGTGTGCGGATCTCACCTGCCGTCTGCGCACCACGTAGCAGCATGACACAAAGTGCTGCTTTTTCTTGTGGAGAGAACTGGAACGTACTGAACTCTGTATTACAGAAACGGTGTTGATATTTGGCGACACGACTACCGAAGCCTGCCGTCACCTCTTGAATAAAGCGTTTCGCTTTCAATGCTTCAACCGTATCCAATACCGTCGCTTCATCCAGCGCCATCACTGGCTCTCGACTGCTCTTCTGGTTACATGCGGTTGTTAATGCATTCAACGTTAACGGGTATTGATCCGGGGTTGTCACCTCTTTCTCAAGCAGACAACCCATCACGCGCGCTTCAATTTGTGAAAAGCTAATATCCATGATCTTCACTCACCCTTCTTTCATACAATACGAATTCAACTGGATAAACCTGCATCTTTTACTCACCCCAAGCCCACAAAGGCGGCATGGGTCTATACCAAGATATGTTCAGTGGAATTCGCACTGGCTCGCTGGGAGATTAGCATGGTCGGGGGTAACAACAAGCACAAAGTGGGTTATTTGGTTGTAAAATCAGCAAATGACACTGAAGTAAAATTTTTTTGTTACCCAGATCAAAAAAATTACAATGAATTACCGTGTTTTATGCCTAAGATCACGGCATGAGGAAGGGGGGTGACGTAGAAAGCGGTGTGGTGGTATATGGGGAGAGAGTCAATGGACCAGCGAATACCAGCCCACTTATTCTGTTTTTTGCCTTATTGCCTACGTAAATTCTGCTGCCACAAAACGGTTGCGCCCTTGCGCTTTGGCTTTATAGAGTACCTTGTCGACAATTTCATACATATTTTCAGCCGTCTCAAGCCCGGTTGGCACCCATGACACCATGCCTTGGCTGACGGTGACAATATCCGCCGTTAGAGACTGTGAATGAGGGATATCCAATTGGCGTATCGCATCTTTCAATCGTTCACATTCACGCACAGCGCGGGTTTTATCGCAATTGCTCAGCAACACCACGAACTCTTCACCGCCGTACCGTGCCACTAACTCCCCGGCTCGACTGAATTGAATTTGCAGCTCTTTCGCCACTTGTTGCAAACAGCGATCCCCTTCTAAATGGCCATAGTGATCATTGAAGGTTTTAAAATGGTCGACATCTATCATGATCACGGTAAACGGGAAATTATTTCGTCCATGCCAAGAGATAAATTCGCTGAACTTCGCATCCAAATATCGGCGATTGGCGATACGGGTCAAGCCATCTTCATTCACTTGTTGGGATAATTTTTCGTTGGCCGTTTCCAATTTATTGGAGGCATCTTTGAGTTGATGACGCATATCGGCAATACGCTGCATGGCTTTCAGTTTAGCCGCGAGCACAATCTTATTCACAGGCTTGACCAGATAATCATCACCGCCCATGTCAATCGCCGTCGCAATCATCTCCGGTTCGTCATGCCCACTGAGGAAAATAATCGGTACCCATTCCGGATAGATCTGGCGAATTTTTTCTGCCGTTTCGGTGCCCGACATCTCTGGCATACTGATGTCTAACAATAAAAGATCAGGGTCAAAAGAGGCGTATCGGTCGATCGCTTCCTTGCCCGACGATACTGCTTCAACCGTATGCCCTAAACGCTGCAGACGCATCGCTAACTGCATGCGTTCTAAGTGGACATCGTCAACCAGTAAAATCCGCATCGCTTCCATGTAGGTATCCTATTGATATATTAGCCATTCCCATAGGGTATTTATAGCACAAGTATGATAAGAACCCAGTTTTGTTCATCAATTTCAATCAACTCTCCCCTTTAACGTGATAAAGCTAACAGGTTTGCTCATTACATGACTATTATTCGTTAACATGCGAGTTATAGTACCCGTCTGTTCAACGCCTAAGCTTGTCACGCATACAACGTACGGTTACTGTTGACATTTATTTAAAGGGCTTTAGGATTCCCACCCTAAACAATTCATGCTGTAGGAATTAGCGATGTCTGATATCAAAAACCAAGAAGAGCAAATCGTTGAAGAAGTAACATATACACTGGATGATTGCTCGCCTGAGCTTATCCAAGTGATCAAATATGAAGAAGTCCCTGTCGAGCTACAGGACATGCTAATCAACGTGTACAAAGCTTCTGAGCCAACTTCCCATGAAGCATGGAACCTACTTCCGGCTAGTGCGCAGAACGTGCTTGATAACTTCGCACAGTTCCATGCACTAATCGCACTTAGCCAGAGCTACTCAGGTGTCGATTTCCTAAGTGAAATGCAAGAATCAGAAAAACCTTCTGACATGTCTGACGAAGAGTTTACTGACTACAAAGCAGTCATGCTAGACAAAGTACTACACAACTGTGTGAAAGACATGTGTAAGCAATTGAAGAAAGCCCGTCAGAACCCACCGATGAAGCGTGAGTTCCAGGAAATCTTCAAGAAGTAATACCCACAGGGAGCATGCGCTCCCTGTTTTTTATCGAAAAGCAAAACCACACCTCCGCCTCCCTTTCCTGACGCGCCAATATTTCAGGGTATATACTTTTCTCCATCATCACTTTGTTACAGAAAGCCTTTTCATGCATCGATTTTTTATACACCGTAAACGTTTCTTCCTTGTCTTGCTCACGCTCGTTTTTTCCGGATGCGCCGTGTATGCCGGTTTGAATATCGACCAACGTTATGGTAAAGCGGTACCACAAGACCGTATCGCCCCCGCAGCAACACCGCTGGCCAGCCACTACCTCACAGAGGTTAAACCCATTTTGGAAAACCGCTGTGTCGTCTGCCACGCTTGTTACGATGCACCATGCCAGCTTAAGCTGTCTTCCGCCGAAGGCATTGATCGCGGCTCAAATAAAACCAAAGTGTATGAAGGCACCCGCTTATTGGCAGCGAACACCACCCGCATGTTTATTGATGCGCAAAACACCGCCCAATGGCGTGAAAAAGGCTTTAATGCCGTCTTGAATGAACGTGAACAATCCCCAGAAGCCAATACCCAAGCGGGTGTGATGGCGCGTTTGCTGCAATTAAAACAATCGCACCCGCTGCCAGAGCAAACCGTGCTCGATCATGAACAGTGGGACTTTTCGCTCGACCGTGACCAACAGTGTCCGACCATTGAAGAAATGGCGCAGTATGAGCAAAGTTACCCGAAATGGGGCATGCCTTATGGCCTGCCACAAATCAGTGATGCTGAAAACACCACACTGATGAACTGGCTGACAGCCGGTGCACCCATGGCCAGCGTACCGGCGCCAGACGCCGCCACACTAACCGACGTGGACAAATGGGAAGCTTTCCTCAATGGCGACAGCGTAAAACAACAACTGGTCAGCCGTTACATTTACGAGCATTTGTTTGTCTCACATCTGTATTTTTCCGATCAAGCCAAGCCGGTTTACTTCAATTTAGTGCGTTCGCGTACCGCACCCGGCACACCGATAGAGGTGATCGCAACCCGCCGTCCGTTTGACGATCCCGGTGTAAAACGCGTGTATTACCGCTTCCAGCAAGTGCGTGAAACCATCGTCGATAAAACGCATATGCCCTATGCACTGAGTGCAGCCAAAATGGCACGTTATCACGATCTCTTTTTTGCGCCGACTTATACCGTGTCTGCGTTACCGAGCTATGCGCCTGAACTGGCGGCTAATCCAATGGAAGCATTCCGCCAACTGCCCGTCAACAGCCGTTACCGTTTCCTGATCGACAACGCGCAAAACACCATCATGGGCTTTATCAAAGGGCCAGTGTGTCGTGGTCAATTGGCGTTAAATGTTATTAATGACCGCTTCTGGGTATTCTTTGTCGATCCAGCCATGTCGGATACCCCCAGTGTGGATGCGTTTTATCAAACCCAAGCCCACAATTTGCGTTTGCCTGCAGAAAAAGAAAGTAACACCCTGCCGATCCATAATTGGATCAACTACGCCAAACAGCAAGGTCGCTTCTTACGTGCAAAAAATGACTTTTTGGACGACACCTTCAAACATGGCGAACACCTGACGACGGATTTGATTTGGGATGGTAATGGCGTTAACCCCCACGCCAGCCTGACGGTATTTCGCCATTTTGACAGTGCCACCGTCACTAAAGGGTTGGTCGGCGCACAACCGAAAACCGCGTGGGTCATTGATTACTCGTTGCTTGAACGCATTCACTACCTGCTCGTGGCCGGTTTTGATGTGTATGGTAACTTTGGTCATCAGTTGATCACCCGTATGTATATGGACTTCCTGCGCATGGAAGGGGAGTCAAACTTCCTGTCACTGCTACCGACCAATGTGCGTCGGCAGGAATTAGCCGAATGGTATCAGGGCGCGAATCAGCAGCTCAGTGATTTCTTGCAGGGCGACGTGAATGCGTTCGATCAGCCGACTGGCGTGAAGTACACCACTGCGGATCCAAAGCGTGAATTGCTTGACCGCCTGAAAGCCAAACTGGCCCCTGTCACACCGCACCGTTATGACTTCCGTGAAGCGCCACTGTCGGCCAATGCGATCACCGCTTTAGCGGATATCGATCGCCTACACGGCATGCATACGCATTTATTCCCAGAGCTGACCTTCATTATGGTTGAACCAACCGACGCCACAATGGAGCCTCAGTTATTTACGTTGGTGCGTAACAGTGCACACAAAAACATTTCGAGCTTATTTGATGAAGAGTCGAACCGTGTGTATGCAAAAGATGATATCACACTGGTACGCAGCTTAATTGGCAGCTACCCCGGGGCATTTTGGCGCGTAAAAGAAGCACAGTTGCCGCTATTGGCCGTTCAGGTGAAACATGTGAAGAGTGAGCAAGATTATCGCGCGCTACTGGATACCTTTGGCGTTCGACGTACTGCCACCGACTTCTGGCCATTCAGTGACAAACTGAACGACATCAATCACCGTAATCACCCCATTGAAGCGGGCTTGTTAGACTATAACCGGATTGAAAACCGCTGATCCAGCGGGGTTTCATCATCATACAAAGGGCCATTATCGGCCCTTTTCTTTTATCAGTACCCATCAAAACAAGTGTGAAATGTAAATCAATGAAAATGAGATACTGCCAATGTGTCACTTATGAGTAAAATAATTGCCAGTCGCCAACTGGCTATATAAAGTCACTGGGCAGCACAATGTCGCAGGGAGAGCATCATGGCAACATCCACCACGTTACCTATTTGGGATGGATTCATTCGCGGATACCATTGGCTACAAGCGTTGTCGGTATTAGGGCTATGGTATACCGGCACGGAAGGCTTGATGGACTGGCATTTCTCTATCGCCTATTTCCTTATGGCGTTGTTACTTACCCGCCTCATCTGGGGCGTATTTGGTAGCGATACCGCACAGTTTCAACAATTCGTTCGCCCTCCTCGCGCCGTATTCGCCTATTTTCAGCGCCCAGACAACGCCACCCAGCACGGCCATAACCCAGCGGGGGCCTACATGGTGCTGTTCTTCATGTTGTTATTGCTCTCGCAATTGGTAACGGGACTTTTTGCCAATGACGACATTATTTCAGAAGGCCCACTCGCCTATATGGTCAGCGGGGCCACCAGCAGTTTGATGACCGGTATTCACGCACTGAACTTCGATGTGTTGTTAGGGGCGATTGGCTTACATGTCGCTGCGGTGCTCATCTATCTACTTAAAAAAGACAACCTGATTACCCCAATGCTTCATGGCAAAAAACCGTCACAAGGCCTCCCTGCCCCACAATTACGTAACGGCATTATCGGCTGGGGCATTTTCTTGGTGATCGGGTATGTGATTTACACCTACTGGGCAAAAGAGGTGGTGGCGTATTTATTTTGATCACAACGACGTCAATGCAATTCCATCAGGCCTGACAAATTAATCAGCCGCCGCCATACTGCTGGTATGGCCCAACATACTGTTGATGGTGACCTTGCTGCCAATAATAGCGTGCTGATACTCTTTTCATGCTAAGTCCTTTTCACCTTAAGCATGAATAAACGATAACCTTACAATCTGAGATGTGTCTGGGATCCTAAAACCGCTACATGAATGTCATGGGCTAATATTCCCCTGAAACGATGATGTGATCACCTAACTTCTCCACAATAAACGCGACGGCATGCTTATCATTTTGAAAGCCAACCGAGCAAATAGCCATTGTGCCTGAACCACATGTGATTTCTGGGTAGCCTTGATAAACAGGCACTTCACGGCCTTGTTCAGACAGAACCTGCCAACCTTTGACCAAATATTCACTTTTAACCACATCATAGCGCTTCCCCTCATAGGTTGAAGGATCTAACTCGCCAGCATAAGCAAAGCCGATGAGGCATAATAATGAGGCGGCTATAACGCTTGGTTTAAACGTTAACTTATACATCGTATGTTCCTGATTGCAATCGTTTAATCATGCCAACGCCTAACCAAGTGGTAGTGTTGAATAGTGTGAGGGATTTATCAAACTTCCCTTAAGGCCTGTCTTCTGGATGGTCTTGATACCAAGCTTCGAGCAGCTCCTTTCCGAAAATGATTTCCGTCTGCATGTGCATATAGAGTAAAAAGATAACAAGCGCCAGACTGACGCCGTTCACCCAGCGTAATGCTTGCTTCCGCTCTTCATCGTAGAAATACATACTGATACCGACAAGAATGAATGGATATGAAGCGAGCAATACTAACAACCAACCGAGGTAGCTGGAGATTGCCATTTCTGTCATTGCACCGGCCATTTCAGCCTCCTGGATAAACGAGGGATTTACTTTAATCAGTATCCAGACTTTTCGTCTAAACTCCCGCTGTCATTGACGCTATTTATGAATATTCTCGACCGGATCACTGCGCTATGGCGATCTCTGTCAATTTATTGCAGGGGGGACGCGGCAGGTACAAAGTTGGCTAAACTTATGAGGGTGTGCAACGCCCTTAATCCTTATTTTCTGTAGGTGGTTCCTGCTTGCTTTGACCGCTACACTGTTCAAGGCAAATTAAATAAGGAATCCAGACATGATCCAGAAAGGCCAAACAATACCAGCCACAACCCTCAGCGAATTAGGCGAGGAAGGAATGGTAACCCACAACACCGATGAGCTTTTTGCAAACAAGCGAGTGGTGCTTTTCGCCGTCCCAGGAGCATTTACACCAACCTGTTCAGAGGCTCATTTACCTGGTTACGTTGTACTCGCTGACGAAATTAAAGCAACAGGTATCGATATCATTGCGTGTGTTTCCGTTAACGATGCTTTCGTCATGCAAGCGTGGGGAGAGGCACAAAATGCCACGGAAATTATGATGCTCGGCGATGGTGATGCGAGCTTTACTAAAGCGTTGGGACTCGAAATGGATACGGCTACATTCGGTGGCGTTCGTTCACAGCGATATGCAATGGTTATCGAAAATGGTGTGGTGACACAGTTAAATGTCGAGGAGCCTCAACAATTTGAAGCGAGCAAAGCCGAGACTATTTTAGCTGCTATAAAGTAATATTTAAGAATCACAGCGGTTCAGAATGATCTATTCTGAACCCTTTTCCGATGGATAGACATAACGAATGAGATGGACGCCCCCTCATTCAGACGCTGCCACACTTGGTGAGTCTGGTTAGATAAAACCTCGTAGACCACACTATCACTTTCAATCTATGGCAAGATAAGGCAGGCAACGTCTTGACCCACAAAACAGTCTTTACAACGTAAAACTCAGGGAGTGTTCTAAGGTTCTTGTAACGTTTGCAAACCTTACCACCCGCACTCATCAGGATGGAGGCGTGTGGCAGGAAGATGGTTGTGATCCTGCATCCGATGCTTCGAGATGGCGTCATATGGGATAAAAACATCGCCAAAAATTCGCTATTGACGCCATCGTCGTTATTTAGCGTGCGCTAAAACAAAGTCATTCAACTCAGAAACTGTTTTAATTATGTAGACTTCTTTGTTACTCGAGTATTCAATTAGCGTAGCGGTGAAGTCATCGTTCCAGAACTTAGGACACAACTTGAGTGTCTTGTAGCTATTCACTGTCCCTTTTAATATTGAACTTCCATCAGGCCAACCCTCTGGCTTTACAAAGAGGCCTTTCAAAAGGCGCTTGGTCACAAACCAGTAACTGACCGAGTATGGCAGATCGATGTAAACGAGAGTGTCTGCCGCCGCCAATCGCTCGTTAAAAGCACTGATGGGTCCAAGGCCATCAATGACCCAAGATTCTGAACGCAGAATATCACTGTGTGCAGCATCAAATTCTTCTCGAGCTATAAACTCACCGTTTGATTTGTAAACGAGTGAATCTAGTTGATGAAGCGGTAAACCGCTTGCTAAGGCTAATGATTTGCTTACTGTAGATTTCCCGCTACCCGGCTTTCCAAAAACGGCTACCTTTTTCATTTAAATCCCTTTCAGAGGTTAATTCCCAAAAGGTAGAAAAAGAAAACCCACCTTCTAGGGTGGGGTCGATTTATCCAAAGTCTATCAAAATCCCACCATTTCTAAGAAATGATGATAATTCGTTTATTAAGTTGCAATGGATTAAATTTCATACAACCACTGTCATATAAATACGGTCAATTGTCAATTGTTCTGATCCAACAAAAGTGAACCTCTCATTATTAACAACGTTCCTGATCTTGGGCTTGTAAGCAATTGGCGCCCCCCCCCTCAATCGAAAGCGTTGACGAATCGTCATTTGCTATATGCTTTACTTTACGCCTATATCTTTTTGCATATTGTGGCTTACTACCCGATAGCCAACGCTTGAATATAGTGACTTAGCCGATGAATTATGATTAAAAACGTGGAGCCCCAAGCTTGTTGCACCAAGGTCAGCAGCAACTATTTCAATACAACTGAGGGCTGATTTAGCATAACCTTCCCGACGATAACCCTCGTAAATCCCTATATCATATATAAATGCAGATTTCGTATGAATATGAGTTTCTATTTTTACCCAAATATAACCCACATTGTTACTGGTCGTATTTTCAATAATATTAAATAGGTAGTTACCCTCACTATTTAAACCGTCAGGCAAAAGACGCGTGTAAGCCATTTTTGAACGTTCCAATGCCTCCGATTGATCCCACCAACCAGCTTTCACATTGTCACTCGCATAGGAAGGGATGACCATTTTCAAATACTCTGAGAATGAATCTGAATTCATCGCTCTCAATGACACTTCCATACTCTCCACTTTCTCCTGTTTGCACATAACGAATGACATAGACTCCCCTTCACCTGACTTTGATAGGTTGGCATGATGATCGCCTTAGATCGTCAATGCATGTCCAGTAGAACGGAGTAAGTCCATTGACCTTTTAGTAACTTGTTGGCTTTATTTGCGGAATGGTTCTACGTTACCGCTCCGCACTTCTCTGTTGGCACATATCAACATTAGCATTAACACATTGATATTAATCGACTAATGAAAATCAAGAAAGATGAATTGTAGAATTATTCTACACATCACACGCTATATTTTCCGCATCTGCGTAATCTATCACTCTATGAAACGCGAAGGCCTTCAGACGTGAAAAAGCCGACAATCACGTCGGCTTCTGTAATGAGTCACTGCTCTGCGCATTTGACGCCATGCAATGATTACTTATATTTATAATCACTGTGGCAAGATTTGCAGTTCTTCGCCGCCACACCAAAGGCTTTCTTGGTGGCGCGTTCATCTCCTTCCATCGAGACTTTCGCTAGGTTGTTCATGTCACTTTGGAACTTCGTCAGCTTGGTATTAAAGCCTGACCAATCAGACCAAATGGCCGGCTTGGCTTTGGTGGTATCGCCCGCTTCTGCACCTTTAAATTGAAACGCTTCTTCCGGCATTTGTGCCAACTGGGCAATAAACTGTGCGCGCTGGCTAAACTGTGCCTGATCCCAGTCTTTACGTCCTTTTACCATGTTTGCCATATCACCAAAGTTGGTGGCAATCATACTAAATGCCGCCTGACGGTATTCAATCGCTTCGTTTGGCTTCTCAAACGGACTGGCGATAGCGCCGGCAGCAAACAGCATTCCTGCTATTACGATGACTTTCTTCATTGACTCACTTCCCTATTCTTTTTCACCTTGAAGGCATTATTCGCTGAGGGTGGCTGACCAAGTAACCACTCAGCATTGATGGGTATTTCGCCAAAATGATATCAAGTTACTCATCATTGTAAATAATGTTCACTCGCAGATTACAAACATTTACACAACCTGTTCGTTACACATCCCTCATCATGCGATAAGCCGCTTTTCACTGTACGAATTGGGATAGTTTCACCGCATCTGATTGCCCATTCTCGGATTCTTGCAGCACAACCGCAGCGAGGCTGGTATGATCTAACAAAACACACAATAATGAGCAAAGTCATGCAAGGAACGTTAAGTAAAATGCATTCCCTCCTTGAGGATGTGGTGGAGTATCAATTACCGATTGGCGATCATCGTGTTCCCCTCAATCCGCACATTGGTCACCCCCTGAAACTGACCTTTACCGGCAATATCTTCTGTGATGCGTGCGGGAAAAAAACCAAGAAAAGCTATTCACAAGGCCACTGCTTCCCGTGTATGAAAAAACTCGCACGCTGTGACATGTGTATCATGAAGCCAGAAACCTGCCATTACGCAAAAGGCACGTGTCGCGAGCCTGAATGGGGCGAAACACACTGCATGGTGCCGCACTATGTGTACCTGTCGAACACCTCAGGCTTGAAAGTAGGCATTACGCGTCACACGCAACTGCCAACACGTTGGATCGACCAAGGGGCAACACAAGCGCTTGCGATCCTAAAAGTGAAATCTCGCTACCTGTCCGGCTTAACCGAAATCGCATTGGCTGAACTGGTGGCAGATAAAACCAACTGGCGCGCCATGCTGAAAGGCGACAATGCCAATATCGATCTGAAAGCAGAAGCGGCACGCTTACTACCCGCCATTGAAGCGCGTATGACGGAACTACTGAGTGAGTTTGGTGATGAAGCGATTGAGCGATTAGATAACGATATTGTGGATATCCACTATCCGGTGCAGCAGTACCCAACCAAAATCGCCTCACACAACTTCGATAAAGATCCGGTGGTTGAAGGCATTTTGCTCGGCATTAAAGGCCAGTATTTGATTTTCGATACCGGTGTGATCAATGTGCGCAAATTCTCAAGCTACGAAGTGACGCTAGAAACGCCATAATCGTCGTTTAATGAGAAAAAAACGGCGGCGAGTGGTCATTCCCCTCGCCGCCGTTTTTCGTGCTTTTGCTGGAGCCGCTTTACCGCACAGGGCGACTACTTGGTTTTGGGCTGCACAAACGTGCGCTGACTGTCCACGGTGGCCACATCACGGATGAAGTTAATCCCCAAGACAATGCCCTGACCCGCCGTCAGCACAAATTCGGTTAACTCATTCAATTCCCCCAGCTTGGCGCGCAATTTCACCACCGCTTCACGGTTACCGCCATTTTTCGGTTTCACCCACCGCTCAACCGGTAATTCAACCCGCTGATCACCCGCTTTGAATTTGACCCACTCTTTGCCGTCACGTTCAAAAGCTTTCACACTGGTGACCCCAATACTCGACAGGGTCTTGTCTTTATCAACAGCGGCTTTTACATGCGTTTTTGCGCCAGGCAACCACACCCACTCCTCACGCCCCAAAATATATTTACCGTCCTGGCTTTTGGTCACGACAGGAAGTGGCACCGGTTTAGGCTGCGGCTTAGGGGTAACAGGGGTTTTAACCGTTGGCTGAACCACCACAGGCAGAGGGACGGGCTCTGTCGGCAAAGTCACTTCTGGCTTAGGCAGTGGCGTGACGGATGGTGACATCGGTGTAGCTTCGTCAATGCCACCCACAGGGGTGCCCGCCGTTTCTTGTTCTACTTCTGAGGGGGATGGCGTTCGTTGTGAGGTCTGCTGTGCACAGCCCGCTAACAGCACCAATATTCCACACGCAATACTTCGTTTCATTGTTTTCATCCCTAAACCGTAACGTCTTGGTTTAATGATAGTAAATATTGCCTATAAAAAAATGCACCAGTGCCAGCGCATTTTTTTATATGTGATCGTTATGTGTAATTGTAGATACCATCAAAGGCCTTGGTGGTTTAACGCCTGATGAAAGTGGTCAAATTTGTTCTGTAGCCATGCTTCGTCATACCAACCCATATTTCGGCTATGCTTAGCGTCATCCCAAACACTAAAGAACCAACGTCGCATCTCAAAACCGTCATCAAGCCGGTGATGCGCTTGGTAACATTCCGCCAGTTGCAGGTCTGAGCGCACATCAAACAGGTGGAAAAGATCCATTTCCCGATGCTTATAGCCCACATCACAAGGATCAAGAATCGCGGACACTTGATACGTTTTCGGATCAAACAGCACATTGCCGACGTGGCAATCATCATGCACTAAAGACGATTCAGGCGATGCGGTAGATAAGATATTGTCTTTCATCTCCCATGCTTGACTGTACGCGTCTTTCAACGGTTGTGAGAAGGCTGAGCCGCTGCTCATCACATAGCGAAATACCGGGCCCATCCAGCTTTCAAACGCGCGGGGTAAATCGCGTGCATACTTTTCACGACCAATCTCAAAGCCGGGTGCCGCTTTTTGATCATGCAGTGCCAGTAAGAGATCCAAATAACTCTCACGAAATGCAGTGATCGCTTGTTGATCCTGAGGTAAATTATGGGCTGACACGCCATCGAGCCAATCCATCATCAAATAGTTGTAACCTTCTTCGCGACCAAAAAAGAGCACTTTCGGCACCGGACAAGGTAAAACGCGACGAAGACGCTCTAGCCCTTCAACTTCTTTTGCCAGACGCCCTATTTCCCGAGAAAACTTCACCACCACACGGCCCTTATTCGAGCCCAAAAAGACAACCCACCCATAAAAGGTTTCTTGAATGTCACTTAGATCTGGAGCTTGCCGGAACATCGTCTTATAGGCAAATTCAGCGATATTTTTTAGCTGTTGCTTATTCACCAGCACTCCTTATCTTTCACACCTTTAATTCCCCCAAGGAATAAACCTTAAACACATGAATTAACACGAGTTATTCAGAGGCACCTTACCCTTATACCATACCTTGTCAGGAGCCATATTTGGGTCATAAAAGTCAATAATGAGTTAGGGGTCTCACAAAAACTTGTTAATTGGCGCGGATCATTGCCAACAACAAATGTATCTACAATGTTATCAACAATGAGTTCTCTAAATACAAGAATGGGAGCGGCTTAAAAGTGTGGCCAAAGCTGATAATAAGCCCATCAACAACTCATTAATATTATTCTTTTTACACATAACTCAATGGCGACGAGTGACAGGGTCACTAAAATACAATGACCTCCCTCGCATTATTCTTGAATCGCGATTCCAATGGCGTCTGACACCGCCTGCAATTGCGCATCAGAATCAAGCCTGACCGACCAGCTCACTCCCGATCCCATCGCAGTAATCACATTGGCGCCACGGCCCATCAAGGTAATGTCATCCACCATGGCTTGCATCGTTGCACGTGCCTGTCCGTCTAATCGCACCACGAGTTCATGTTGATTGGCAATCACTCGCCCTTCTGAAAACGTTATATTCATCTTACTTCACCGCTTTTTTCTGTTTCATCACTGCAATGGTTAGTCGGCTGGTACACACCATTCGACCTCGTTCATCCGTTATATCGATTTGCCAGACTTGCGTTGTGGCGCCCAAGTGCGCGGGAGTCGTTTTGCCTATCACTGTGCCCGAGCGCATGGCGCGGATGTGATTGGCATTAATGTCTAGCCCGACACAATAATAGCCGTCAGGCACACACATATTAGCCGCTAACGATCCCAACGTTTCAGCCAGCACAACGGATGCCCCACCGTGTAACATCCCCAAGGGCTGATGTGTGCGCGCTTCAACAGGCATACTGGCAGACAGGCTGTTATCATCAAAGGCGGTATAGACTATGCCAAGATGCTCCACCAAGGTGTTCACTGACGTTTTATTCAAGCTCTCTAGGCTGAATATTTTTTTCCATATTGACATGTGTTTATCCCAACATTATTTCCATTCACGATCATACAGGAACTGAGTTATCTCACAATTAGCAATCTGGCTATCTTGTTAGCACGTAAATCGTGCAATATCGTGGGTGTAATTCGACAACAGCGCCGCAATATTGCACTAAAATCCTTGAAATCTCCTCTTTCGCAGACCGTAGGGATGGATTTCAGATAGGCATTTGCAGGTATAATTCCGAGCTGGGAATTGCATTATATATTGACAGGAGTCACACATGAATCGTCCTTTGGCTATTGCCAGCCTTATCGCAGCCACTTTCGCCCTGACGGCTTGCAGCAACTCGCCTACCGGCCGCAGCCAGATGTTGCTGTACTCACAGCAAGATATGTCACAGTTGGGTGCACAATCTTTTGATGCATTGAAAAAACAAGAAAAGATCAATACGGATAAAAAAACCAACCAGTATGTGCAATGTGTGACAAACGCACTGACCGCCAAACTGGCTGGCGAACACGCCAATGAACAATGGGAAGTCGTGGTATTTAACAGCGATCAGGTGAATGCTTTTGCGCTGCCAGGTGGCAAGATCGGTGTGTATACCGGCCTGTTAGACGTGGCGAAAGATCAAGACCAACTGGCAACCGTCATTGGCCATGAAATCGGCCACGTGATTGCACAGCACAGTAACGAGCGCCTTTCTCGCAGCAAAATGACCGATGTGGGTTTAGAGCTATCTAGCTTGGCCACCAGCGGTACACAGTATCACGGTGCAGCAATGGCGGGATTGGGCCTTGGGGTGCAATACGGTATTTTGATGCCTTATGGTCGCTCGCAAGAATCCGAATCTGACATTATGGGTTTACGTATCATGGCGGAAGCCGGTTTTGATCCGAACGCCAGCATTGCCCTGTGGAAAAACATGGCACAAGCCTCTGGCGGCAATCAGCCACCGGAACTGATGTCGACGCACCCTTCGCACGATACGCGCATTGATGATCTAAAAGCAGAAATCAAACAACTGCCGAGCTATAAAACACCGCGACCGCAATGTAGAATATAAGCCAGTCCGATATCATAAAAAAAAGCACCGTTTCGGTGCTTTTTTGATCCTACTGCCTTTACGGCGTGACGAGTCGCATCATGAACCTAGATACAAAATGGCTGGAAGATTTCCTCATGCTGGCCGAACTGCAGCATTTCTCTCGCGCCGCAGAAGCCAGACATATCACTCAACCTGCGTTTGGTCGCCATATTCGCGCACTGGAAAAAGCCATCGGTCAACCGTTGATTGATCGCTCAACCACGCCGATCAGCTTAACGCCAGCAGGACGACAATTTCGAACCGTGGCACGGAATGTCATTGCTCAAATGGAAGACGGCTTAAAAATGCTCAATGGCATTGAACAGCCTTTGTTAAATCCTATCCGTATTGCTAGCCCACACTCTTTAGCGTCACCGACGTTGTTGGATCTGATCGACCATATTAATCAATCCCAGCACGTGCCCTTCTCGGTAGATATTTTGCGTGTGGATTGCGCGGTCGATTCGCTGATCCAAGGCCAGTGTGACTTTTTCCTCGGGTTTGAAATTCATTCCTTGCTCCAGCCCCCTTTTGCTAACCTCTGCATTGGACAGGGCGACTTCTTACTTGTCTCTGCCACACAAGACGATGGCACAGCGTATTTTGACCCGCTTCATCACGCCACGCCGATGATCCGTTACAGTGCCGATTCCTACAGCGCCCGTTTGATCGAACAGCATCAACCCCGTTTAGACCCCCTCAATACCTACCCGGTGTTTGAAAGCTCCATGTGCCAATTGCACAAAGACATGACACTGAGAGGCAAAGGGGTCGCTTGGTTACCGGATGTGCAAATCCGTGATGAACTCGCCGCAGGCACACTCACCGCCATTGCCCCCGATCACTTCCGCTTCCCGTATCAAATCCGGCTTTATCGCAACTCGGCTCCGTTACGCCATCAGGCACAGCAGATGTGGCAACAATTAGAGCAAGCCATTCAGCAAGGATGGCAACTCACTCACGCTTGGCACCGTCCCGCATAAACATTCTCATTGCCTAAAACGTCATAACCTTACAGGTCAGTGCCGATTCGGCACTGACATATCGATATTTGCATTTCACATTTCCGCGTTTGAGGTAGATACTCCGCGCAATAGCAAACGTTTGCGCAAATTGTTGCGTCAAAGAGGTTACTGTGGCATCCGATACACTTTCGCTTTCTGCGTTTTATCATCAATTTCCCAAGGCGGATCTGCACTACCACTTACTCGGTGGGGTGCGCCTTGAAACCATGCTGGCCTTTGCCCATAAATATGGCGTTGATCTGGCTGAGGATGAGGCAAAATGCTACTACCGTGCCCATCAAGAACAAGGTGGCATCATTAAAGGCGGCATTGAGGCACTGACGTTTCTGTATCAACTGATGCGCGAACCGGAAGATTACGCCCGTGTATTGCATGAAGTAGCGGAAGACGCCCATGCCTGCGGGGTGCGCTACATCGAAACCTTCTGGAACCCCAGTGATACGTCACTGACGTATGCCGAGGTCACCGACTCACTCGCCCACGCTATTGACGATGTGCAGACGCGTTTAGGTTTAGTGATCCGCTTGATCCCGTCGATTAACCGTGAAAAATCCCCAGAGGACGCGGTAGACATGGTCAACGCTATGATCCGCTATCCACACCCTTATGTGCTGGGTATCGGTATTGATTACAAAGAACATAACGCGCCTGTCGAGCACTTTTGGAAAGCCTACGCGTTAGCCAAACAGCATGATTTACGCTTAACCGCCCATTGTTCAGAATTTGGCCTGCACTGGCGCAACGTGGAAACCGGTATTGCATTGATCCAGGTTGATCGTATTGATCATGGCTACACCATTATCGACAACCCTGATCTGACCGCGCGATATGCCGAGCAAGGGATCCCGTTTACGGTCATTCCGTCCAATACCTATTACTTCAAACAGTGGCCGGATCACGCGCGATGGGCAATGAACCACCCTATTCGTACCATGGCCAAAGCGGGACTCAACATCATTCCATGTACCGATGACTGGCATATTCACGACACAACCAGTGCCAATTGCTACCGCGTGATGGTGGAAGATTTTGGCTTTGATTTAGACAGCCTGCGCCAAATGCTAATCAACAGCATCGAAGCCAGCTGGATGCCCACCGACACAAAACAACAATGGGTCACCGAATGGACCGCGGAATTTGATCGATTGCGACGCACGCTGGCCGCTGAACCGATGATTCCAGCCAATAAACACATTCACTATTGCCGCGCACGTTAACTGCATGACTTATTCGTACGACTGAGTACGATTTGTAGAGGGATACAATGGAAACTGTTACCACTAAACCAGGATTTAGCCTTGCTAATTGGTTTGATTTTAAAGGCAATAACACCAACCTTCGTACCGAAGTGATTGCCGGACTGACCACCTTTGCCACGATGGCGTACATGGTCGCGGTTGTGCCTAACATGCTAAGCAAAGGCGGGATCCCATTCAACAGCGCCTTGACCGTCACCGTGCTCATGACCGTGATCACCACCATCGCAATGGCGCTATACACCAACCGCCCGTTTGTCTTAGGCCCAGGTCTGGGCAGTGTGGCGATTTTCTCCTACACCTTACTGGGTAACGATGTCCCGCTCAGCATTGCTGCCGGTATCGTCTTCATCAGCGGTGTACTTTTCATGCTGGTGTCGTTCTTGGGCGTGCGTGATTTCGTCGTCCGCGTGATCCCACACAGCGTAAAAGTGTCTGTGGGTGTGGGTATTGGCCTGTTCATCGCGTTGCTGGGCTTTAAACAAGCCGGTGTCGTGGTCGCGGATCCACGTAAAAACGTGCTGATTTTCGGGGATTTGGCGTCACTGGAAGTGATGGTTGCCATGCTGGGCTTCTTCATGGTGCTGTTCTTTGTCTCCCGTAAAATTCAGGGCGGCATCATTATCGCCGTCTTGCTGACCACCTTGATCAGCTTGCCTTTAGGCATCACCAGCGTGCCAGACAACTTTTTCAGCATGCCGGGCAGCATTGATGACATGTTCTTCCAGCTTGATGTCATCGGCGCACTCAGCCCTGTCTATCTGCCTTTTTTGCTGGCGTTCTTTATTCCTGACTTTTTCTCTACACTAGGGGCACTATTGGGCATTGGCGCACAAGCGGGCTATTTAGATAAAGACGGTAACTTGCCCGGCATTGAAAAGAACTTTCATGTCGATTCCAGCGCAACCACCTTCGGCGCCTTGTTCTCTTGCCCGGTACTGACAACGTATGTAGAAAGCTCGGCGGGCGTAGAAGCGGGCGGCCGTACCGGCTTTACTGCGTTAGTCACGGCAGCGTGCTTCTGTCTGACTTTATTCTTGGCGCCACTGGCGGGTATGATCCCCACCGAAGCCACCGCACCGGTTCTAATGTACATCGGTATTGCCATGATGAGCTCTATGCGCAAAATCAACTACGACGATATCACCGAATATTTACCGGCCTTCGTGTGTGTCGTAATGAGTGTGTTCAGCTTCAATGCGGGTAACGGTATTGCCGCTGCGATGCTGGTGTATGCTTTCCTCAAGCTCGCCACAGGCCGTTATAAAGAAGATCACTGGTCGGTCTATCTCATCGCCTTAACCATGATTTACTACTTCTATATCATTTCAGCGCATTGATCGCGTATAAACACGCTGATACAAAAAGACCGACTTCGAAAAGTCGGTCTTTTTTATGCAATACAGTGGGCTCAATGGACTACTTGGTGAGCTCTTTCCATTTATCGCTTAATTCGTCCGCCGCATCATCAGCTTTGTCGGCAGCGTCTTCATACGCATCGTGCACTTCTTCAAAAGAACGCGCATCCATGACATCTTCGATCTCATCTTTGTATGTCACGCCGATATAAATACCCAGCCCTACCAATGCAATTACAATATATTTCAACATCATTCACACTCTAACTTTCTATCAATCTGTCGTTACTGACCGTGTACGTCTTAGTCTATTCGCATCACCTATCGGACAAGTCGAATCAGTGACTTACCCAGCAACCACTCCAGTTCTTTCTCACTTTCATCACCAAATCGCTCTTGGCACATTTGGTATAAACGCTCAATGCCACGTTTTGAAAATTCGCTGGTGCTTTCGGCGGTTGCAATATGGTGGAACAATAAACGTAACGTTGCGCGAAATTTTTCATCATCCAAAGCGCTCAGCCAGCTATTCACAAACTCTTGCAATCCGGCGTTTAAATCCAGTTTCTCAATGAATAAACAGAAAATTCGCCCATCAAGGGCATTGGCAAAATCTTGCTTTTTGGGGAAATGGTGGCTGATGCCGGTACGAGAAATGCCGGTCTGTTTGCTCAACGTGGTGTACGACATTTTGTCGTATCCCAAGGTCAGAATTTGATCAACAACCGCATCCATGATCGTCTGAATGGTGATTTCGGTATCTTCTTTACTACGCTTTGGCATAATGAGTTGACTCTATCATCTAATTCAATCAACAACATACCCGCAAAATTCCTCTGCAGGCCTTGTCACTTCCCGGTCATACATGGTGCGCTGTGTTAGCAAGCTAAAAACATGTGTTAGCAGACCAAAAACATGCATTGGCAGGCCTAAAACACATTGCCGTTTGCATGACGAAATATCCCTATACGGCGAATATCATGCGATGAATTTATATTCAATTTATCACATTACTTTTTCGTAAATCGCAACAAGTATAATAGAAACAAAAATTTATGAATAGGTTATTAAAGTAATAAAAATAACGCATCTGTTCCTATTTTGTTCTAGTTTGAAGAAARGGTAAGCCTTTTTTTCTTGCCTGTTATTGACAATCAACACTTGACCAAGACCTTGAGTTAGCATTATTTTAACAATAACATAACAGAAAGGATCGTATTATGACGTTACCTCTGCACGCGGATCCCTTAAGCGCGTCGGCAACGGCTCACCCACAGCCTACCGACATGATACTAAAATGGGCCAATGAACGCGCCAATGATGTATACCTCCGCCAAATCATCAATCGCCAATTCGTTGATTTCACGTATGCAGAAGTGGCCAATCATGCACTTAAACTGGTGAGCGCACTGCGGGCACAAGGGCTTCAACCGGGCGATCGTATCGCGATTGTGTCAAAAAACTGTGCCGAATGGTTTATCACCGACCTGGCCTTAATGCTAGGCAGCTACGTCAGTGTGCCCATTTTCCCGACAGCAGGGGCTGACACGATTGAGCATTGCTTAACGCACAGTGAATCAAAGGCGGTCTTTGTCGGTAAGCTGGACGACGCCACGTCCATTTCCACGGTCATGGCCGCTCACCCTGACGTATTTTCGATTGCCTTTCCCTACCCGTCAGCGCCTGAATGCGATACCACGCTTGAGGCCTTTATTCAAGACCACGCACCGACCGAAGAACGTCCGACTCATCATGATGATGACTTGATGTCGATTGTGTACACCTCCGGCACCTCGGGTTTACCCAAAGGGGCTTTGCTCAATTACGGGGCGTTTTCTTGGTCAGCCCAGCGGTTAGTGGATCATATCGGCATGGTAAAAGGGGAACGTTTATTTTCTTATTTACCGCTCGCTCACATCACTGAGCGGGTGTACATTTTTGGCGCTTCCGTCATGGCGGGTATTCAAGTCGCGTTCCCAGAATCGCTCGATACTTTCATTGATGATGTCAAAATGCATCGTCCTACCTTGTTCATTTCCGTCCCGCGACTGTGGACCGTTTTCCAACAACGGATCTTCGACAAACTGCCACAAAAAAAACTCAATCTGTTGCTGAAAATCCCCTTCGTATCCGGCTTGATAAAACGTAAATTGGCCGATGGCCTTGGCTTGGATCAAGCCCGCGTATTAGGCTGTGGTTCCGCGCCCGTTTCTCCCGCGCTGTTACGCTGGTATGAAAGCATTGGCCTGAACATCACCGAAGCGTGGGGCATGACAGAATCTTTTGCCTACAGCACACTGAATCACCCTTTCCGAAGCGATAAAATTGGTTCTGTCGGCAACGCCGGCCCAGGCATAGAAGTCAAAGTAGCGGCGGATGAAGAGATCCTTGTTCGCAGCCAAGGACTGTTTGCGGGCTATTACAAGAACGAAGAAGCCACGCAGGCCATGTTTGATGAGGATGGCTGGCTACGTACCGGTGACATCGGATTTATGGATGAAGACGGCTATCTCACTATTCAAGGCCGTAAAAACGATACCTTCAAGACCGCAAAAGGGAAGTTCGTCTCACCGGTACCGATTGAAAAACGCATTGTGGACATTGGGAATATTGAAATGTTGTGTGTCGTGGGGTCAGGCATGCCCGCCCCCATCCTCTTGGCCGTGCCGCATGACTACCCAAATTTCGATCCTGCCCGGTATGAGAAAAGTATTGAACGCATGGTCGCCATGATCAACAACGAGTTAGAATCACACGCCAAAATCAAAGGCGTGCTCATGATTAAATCACCGTGGAGCATAGAAAATGGCATTCTGACGCCGACACTCAAAATTAAGCGACACTTGCTTGAGAAACAATATTATGACATTGGCGCGCAATGGCCAAAAGACACCCTCATTCAATGGGAAAAGTGATCGCCCGTCAAAGACCAGCCTAAAAGGCGAAWCAATCCCATAAAAGCCACCGTTGCGTGGCTTTTTACTGTCAACAAAATCAACAAAGTTATTTACAAAACAGATACTTAATTACCTTGTTTTTTCCCGTTATTTTACGCCGCCATCGAGTTGATATTGCTTACACTTTTCACTGCAATAAAAATTCACCCCTCAAAAAAAGTTAAACTGCGTCGAAATTTTTCACCCTCTCCCCTTCGAGGTGACACCCTTGAATAGCTGAACATTTCTTGGGGTGATACGTTGAGTGCATTTATTATCACTTTACTGCAGAAAATATGAAAAAGCCCAAGACTTTGAAAGTGTTATTACTGCTTGCTCTCTTTCCGCTCAGCCACTTTTCCCATGCTGAAACGATCACATTAACCGGTGCACAGAGCACGGACGGGGGCCTAACGTTAACCGGACCTCAACACACAGAATCCACACCTAATCAAACAGGTGACACGCAAGCGACCCCAACACAGCAAAATCTAGAAGAATACATTCGCCACCTGAACAGCTATGGCCGATTCAGTGGCAATGTATTGATCGCGAAAAACAATGAGGTGGTGTACGAGAAAGCCATTGGCTACGCCGATGTGAAACTCAAACGCCCAATCAATAAAGACAACTTGTTTAAAGTGGGCTCTATCACCAAGCAAATGACCGCGGTGACGATTTTACGCCTTCATGAACAAGGTAAACTCGACATAGACCAGTCTGTCTACCAATACTTCCCTAAATTGAACGATGCGAAAAACATCACCATTGCCATGCTGTTGAACCACACAGCCGGTTTGTATCGCGACCCGTCATGGCGCGAATACGACCAAAGCTGCTCTTCTAACGCATTGGTGAAAAACATCATCAATAAGTCGCGTGTGTATCCACCGAGCAAAATGTTCAACTACAACAACGCGGGCTATTACTTGCTGGGTGAAATCATTGAGCAAGTCACCGGCACCAATTACGAAGATTACATTACCGCTGAAATTCTCAGACCACTGGGCATGAAAGATAGCAGCATGAAACTGACGCTGTCTTTCCAGCTGGCGAAGTCCTACGAACTGTCGGGGCTCGTTGATGCGCACATCACCCCACCCGGCTGTGCATGGGCAGCGGGTGAACTGATCACCACCGCGCGTGACTTGCTGGTCTGGAGCCGCTCGCTGAATACCGGGCAAATCATTTCACGCGAGATGGTTGCACGCATGTATGAAAATCAATTTGGCGGGTTCAATGAAGAAATTGGCGGCACAACTTACTTTATTCACCAAGGTGAAATTGATGGTTTCAAAGCGGTTTTGATCCAAGATCCTAAGTCGGACCTCACCATCATTGCCTTGAGTAATTTGTTCAATACCAATATCGACCTACTTTCTATCGATTTGGTCAAAATCATGAACGATGAGAAACCCGTTGGCCGCGTTATTCCACCGAAGACCAATTTTGCCAAATGGCAGCATGATATTGATGTCATCGGTAATTACTTGGATAACGACGGCGTTCCTCTTCAGGTCGTTTATAAAGACGGAATACTGAAGGCCAAGGTGAATCAATTTAATATTCCCTTGAAAATTCAAACAAGGAACAGCCTGTTCGCTGTCGGTATTGATAACCAGATCCGAATCAACCGCAATGACAACGAGACCACCAACGAGATTGTCTTCTTCTCGCGTGATGGCCGTTACTTATCCCGGTTCTCCCGTATTTCTAAATAAACCTCTGTTAACCGGCTGCCTTGCGCAGCCGGTTTCTTCTCAATTCATTCCCTACGCGCTTTTCTGCTTCGACTCATCAGCTTTCACGCACACTTTAAATAAACCCTACCTTATCAGTAAGTTATTGCATCATTGACGGTTTACCTTTTCCTGAAGACTAAACAAGCACTCCCTCAATAACCGTCAGTTCTCCGTGTTATTAGCCAGAAGGCGCTCCTACCTGTTATTTTTTTTCATTAACTTTTCATAAAAACAGTCATCTTAGAAGCAAAACCAACCCTTACAACACGAAGAATCACACCTAATAACCCGCGCTCATCACCGTCGTCACCACGAGAAAGTCAGCAATAAAAAAGCATATACTTCAACATGATAAACATCAAAGCAACGACTAAGTACGCTCAAAAAATCTTTCACCAACGCAGTGAAATACTTAGATGTAGTTACATTTTTATCAACTATTAATCTTGATAAACAGAGCTTACGATAAGCATTAGTTTTACTCATTTTACGAACTTCAGATTTGCGGTCATAGTCGCACTCCGACCGAATACATATACCTCCCGTATTTTCAATGTCGTCGAACACTCAGTGACCTAAGGGTCCCAATAAAGCCACTTTCTTTCCGGAAAGGGCTTTTATTTTTTTGTCTGCTTTTTCGGAGAATAACGTAGTGAACGAGCACGCTACTGTGGCACCACGTACGAGTGTTTGGGTACCAGTTACTGGACTCACCATTTTCGCAATCGCTTCAGGCTATTTAATGAGCCTGTTACCGCTCTCTTTGGTGAGTCACAACATTCCTACACATGCTGCCAGTTGGTTGGCCAGTATTTTCTACGTAGGTCTGTTACTTGGCTCCATGTTAATTGAGCCTATTATCAAGCGTATTGGCCACCGCTTGGCCTTTATTGGCTTTATTGCACTATTAGCATTGTCTGTTGCTGTTATGGCGGTGTACACCACGCTCGGTGTATGGCTGGCAGCCCGTTTTATTGCCGGTATGGCAGTGGCGGGGATTTTTGTCGTGATTGAATCTTGGCTGTTGATTGGCGACAGCAAAGAAGAGCGCGCCAAAAACCTTGGCCTTTACATGACATCGCTCTACGGTGGTACCACTGTGGGTCAGTTTGGTATTGGTATGTTTGGTACAACGGGCATGACACCGTTTGTGGTTGTCGTGATGCTGCTGTCATTTGCCATGCTACCTGCATTCATATCGAAGAATGCAAACCCTGCAATTGAAGAGCATGTCAGCCTGACTTGGAAACAAATTTTAGGGATCAGCAAACCTGCGCTGATCGGCTGTTTAGTCTCTGGCATCGTAATGGGTTCGATTTACGGTCTATTGCCACTGGCTTTGCGTGCGTCGGCAACAACGTCTAACAATGATCAAATTGGTGTATTGATGGCGGCGACGGTATTAGGCGGTATGTCTATCCAACCGATCATTGGCAAACTCTCTTGCCGTATGTCGAAATCATTGTTGTTGGCACTGGTGAGTATTCTTGGCGTGTTTGCCATGGGGATTTACCAACTAGACCAAAACTACATGACGCACATTGTCGCGTTGGCACTATTGGGCATGTCTGCATTTGCCCTGTACCCAATCGCAATCACACTTGCGTGTGATGGCATTGAGTCATCGTCTATTGTTTCAGCGACGCAAATTATGCTGTTTAGTTACAGCGTAGGCTCGGCATTAGGCCCCGTGGCAGCACAGTACTTTATGCGTCAGAGCATGGGTTTGATGGGCTTCTTCTTTGCAGTATTGCTTGCAACGTCAATTTATATGTTGATTGTCAGCATGAAGACTAAACCAACGATCATTGCACAGTAAACAAAGCACGTAACGGTGTGAGCAGACGTGAGTAATGCTCAATATGTGATAACCGATGTGTAATATCAGTAAATAGAATAGATTAAGCGTACAACATGGACAGTGAGGGGGCATGAATGAGAACGTGTCACTCACTGTTGATGAAATGAATAGATGACGTGATAGTTATTTATTCAGAAAAGATAAGACGTTTATATCGCTAAAAAAAGAGCGGGCGCGACATTCGTCGCGCCCTTTGGTCTTACTTGCAGCAATCCGGCTACTAGGGTGCTCCCTGCATCATTCCATGATTAAGCTGTATCCGTCAGCGTCGTCCTTTAACTATCTATCCTAGATATGTCCTTTCGGTCCGCCTTGACCCATCAAAACATCCTGTCTTGACTCTCATCTCCTTCCTGGAGGTGTCCTTGACTTCAATCCTGAAGTGGTTCCTTGCATGTCGTCCTGACGAGTAAGCATCCTACCTACTCTATCGATTCCATTCGACGTTCCCTTCACAGTCCTTGTCCGATAAATCATCCTGATTCACCGCCCTCATCCTGAGGTTGCCGACGTCCGTGGCCGCTTTCCTGTTCCGTTCTGTCAGTTCCTTCCGACGTGGTAAAGATTACGTGATTCCTGAGCACAAACAACCTACCGAGATCACACTTTTTGATCCTGTTGAATCAAGGCTCAGCCGATATTTTCTAAGCCTCTGTTCTAGAAACATAATTTATTTTT
>NZ_JAKJSN010000010.1:0-168767 GCF_050337005.1 Photobacterium japonica
AACATTCACTTTGTATTTTTGACTGAATTTTCAATTTTTTATAAATAAATCACCGCGTTAAAAGCATCCCCACAAAGCATATAGGTTATATCTTCACCATTGAGCGCCATTTTTTTTACAACACCGATTTACTGACTATTCATCACTGCCACTTGACGGCATTTAACACGGTGTTAACGTTTGAATTCTCGTCTTATCCTGCTTTATTGGGATTGTGCGGTCAAGTCAGAACCTGCCTAACTATCTAGGCGTTTGCGATCATTACTTTTTACGTTAAATAACGCAATATGGTTCATTGAATTGCATATTATTTTGTGAGTATAGCCCTTAGAATAAATGAATTGATTAAGAGTTAGACGTCTAGAAGTAAAGGTTTCCTTTCTTTATTCGGTTCATGTATGATGCGCCCCTCTTATGTCTCCCGACATAACTGCTCTTGCTCAAAACGGATATTTGCCCGCGAGTCGCAACCCTATTGCGACTCACATTTCGCTAATGACAGCGCCCCGCAAAGCAGCCTCGTGGTTGACACAGAAATACGCAAATACCCCCAAGAGTATATAAAGGTTATGTCATGAATCTCTCGGCTAAGACAGTTGTGGTCATCGCTATTGGTGCTGCTTTGTATGGAATAGGCGGCTTGCCTATGTTCGGTATTCCTGTCTTTGCAAATACCACCTTAAAACCCGCAATGGCTGTGCTTGCCCTCTTTGGCGTGCTATTTGGCCCATTAGTCGGCTTCCTCGTTGGTTTCATTGGCCACTGGGTCACGGATCTGTTCGCCGGTTGGGGCGTGTGGATCACGTGGGTGATCGGCTCTGGCATTGTGGGGCTATTGATTGGCCTCTACCCAAAAATCACCAAACAGCGCATTGAAAAAGGCATCTTCACCCGTTGGGATTTTTGCCTGTTTGTTCTGCTTGCTTTCCTTGGCAACGTGATTGGCTACGGCACCTCTGCATTCTTGGATGCCGTGCTATACGCCGAACCGTTTACCAAAGTCTTAGCGCAGCTCACTATCATTGCCGCTGGCAACACCCTGCTCATTGCGATTGTTGGCCACTTCATTTTGACGTCTGTCGCCAAACGCAAGCAACAAAGCTATAACCTGAAAGAGGCTTACTAACGCATGTCCATTGAGTTTTCTAATTTCTCGTTCAAATACTGGGCGTTGGAACAACCGACCCTAAAGAACATCAATTTAACGATCGAGAAAGGTGAAAAGGTCGTGATTGTCGGCCCTAGCGGCAGCGGCAAATCAACCCTTGGCCAATGCCTGAATGGCTTGATCCCGTTTGCGATTAAAGGGGATATCACAGGTTCTCTGTGCATTGGCGGCCAAGACACACAGCACATGGATCTTCACCAGTGCACCAACCTTGTTGGCACGGTACTGCAAGACACTGACGGCCAGTTTGTCGGCCTGAGTATCGGGGAAGACATCGCCTTTGCGCTGGAAAACCAGATGGTTGCACCGGGCCCTATGCACCGTGTCGTGGAAGAAACAGCAGCGATGCTGGATCTGGATACCATGCTGCATCTGTCACCGTTTGATTTGAGCGGTGGCCAGAAGCAACGCGTGTCACTGGCAGGCGTCATGGTCGATGATGTTGATATCCTCCTTTTTGATGAACCGCTGGCCAGCCTTGATCCAAAAACGGGCAAAGCCACAATTGAAGTGATTGATCGTCTGCACCGTGAAACGGGTAAAACCGTGGTGATCATCGAACACCGTCTGGAAGATGTCCTGCACTGCGCGGTTGACCGCATCATCATGATGGAACGCGGCGAGATCGTCGCGAACATGACGCCAGATGCCCTGCTTGCCAGCCCTTTGCTTGAGCAATACGGTATCCGTGAGCCACTGTATTTATCAGCGATGAAAGCCGCGGGCTGCCAGATCACGGAAGTGGATAAACCCGCGAATTTGGCGACAATGGATATATCCAAGTTTGCCCCGCAATTAATGGGCTGGTATCAGCAGCAAACCACTGAGACAGAACACGGCGAACAAACGCCGTTACTGGAAGTGAAAAACCTGGGCTATTCCTATGATGACCAACGCCAGACACTCAGTGATGTCAGCTTTGTAGTCAACAAAGGGGAGTTTGTCTCTATTTTGGGCAAAAATGGGTCGGGGAAATCCACCATTACTCGCCTCATCATGGGGGTACTTGAACCGGATCACGGCCGTATCTTCTTTAACGGCGAAGACATTGCCGAGCGTTCCATTTTTGCGCGCAGCCAAGACATCGGTATTGTATTGCAAAACCCGAACCATATGATTTCGCACCACATGATTTTTGATGAAGTCGCCTCTGGCCTGCGTAACCGTGGCATGGCAGAAGATCGCGTCAAAGAAAAAGTCATGGCGACACTTGAGCTGTGTGGCCTTGGTCGCTACCACCACTGGCCGATTGATGCTCTGAGCTATGGCCAGAAAAAGCGTGTGACGATTGCCACGATGCTAGTACTTGAGCCGAAGCTGCTGATTTTGGATGAACCAACATCGGGTCAGGATTATTACCACTACACCAAAATGATGAATTTCATTCGTGAGATCAACCAATCACTTGGGTTAACCATTGTGATCATCTCCCATGATATGCATCTGGTATTGGAATATACCGACCGTGCCATCGTGATCGCCGATAGCCTGCTACTGGCTGATGAACCGGTTAATTCTGTCTTTAGTCAACCTGCGTTGCTTGAGCAAGCGAACCTGACCGTCACCAGTTTATATACCTTGGCAGAGCGCTTAGGCATTGAACGTATTGATCACTTTATTCGTTGCTTCATTAACCATGAGGCAAAGACACAATAATGAAAACCAATAAAATCAAATTCGGTATTAGCTATGTAAATACCGGCTCACCGTTGCATGCGCTAAACGGTATTACCAAATTTTTGCTGTTCATGGCATGGGTAACGGTCGTGCTAATGACCTTTGATCTGCGTATTATTCTTGCGCTGATCTTGGTCGGTTTTGGCTTACTCCGTCTGTCTCGTGTGCCGTTTCCTGCGTACAAAACATTGATGACGGGCACTGTCAGCGTGTTGCTCATGAACGCTGTCTTTATGTTCATGATCGCTCCGCAGCAAGGCACGGAGTACATGGGCAGCCAAACGGTATTACTGTCGGTGGCGGGTAATTATTCCATCACTCTAGAAACCCTGTTTTATCTGCTAACAGTCACACTGAAATATTTCAGTATGTTCCCGATCGCGTTAGTGTTTGTGTTCACCACACACCCTACCGAGTTCTCTGCCAGTTTAAATCGCCTAGGGGTGCCTTACCGTATTGCTTATGCCGTAAGCCTGACATTGCGTTATCTGCCGGAAGTCACCAAAGATTTCATCAACATCATGCATGCACAGCAAGCACGTGGTGTGGATATTTCTAAAAATGCACCGGTATTCACACGTATTAAAAACGTCGCGAAAATTTTGGGCCCATTGATTTTCTCAAGCCTTGATCGCGCAGATGTGATTTCTAACGCCATGACACTGCGTGGCTTTGGCCGCAATAAAGCCCGTAGCTGGTATAGCCAAAAGCCTCTGACTAAGGCTGACTTTGCCGTATTGGCTCTGTTAGGTCTGGTACTTGCGGCAAGCTTTGCTAACCGCTATCAAGCTGAGCAGCTATTCTGGTACCCATTCAGCTGATACCACAGCGTGATTATCTACCTCGGTGATCCAACTCTGATTTTTTCGACCCATGGCCAGCTTTGCTGGCCATGTTCGTATTCATCACCATCATTGAACTAATCTTCGTTACAGCACGTACCTTTTGGCACACCGCTTTGGTATTAACGAATGATGAGACTTCCATGACCCGAAATAAACCGACGGCTCCTTCCCCCCTATTTGATGACGCCTCTCCAACGTCTGAGCTGGAATATGCTGCCGTACCCAAAAGCCGTTTTGCTCGTATGAGTAAACTCGGACTGCTGGCATCACGGGTCGCAGGCGGTATGGTCTCAGAAGGCGTCAAACAACTTGCACAAGGCAACAGACCCCGTGCCAGTGATCTATTACTGACACCCGCCAATGCCAAACGGGTTGCCGAGCAGCTTGCCCAATTACGCGGCGCGGCGATGAAAGTCGGACAATTAATGTCAATGGATGCTGGCGACCTGCTTCCACCCGAGCTGGCTGACCTGCTAGCGCGACTTCGTGCAGAAGCCAAAGCCATGCCTATCAGCCAACTTAATCATCTGCTAGAGCGTGAATGGGAGCTGGATTGGCAAGACCGCTTTCAACGCTTTTCGTTCTACCCCATCGCGGCAGCATCCATTGGCCAAGTTCACGCAGCGACCACCTGGCAAGACGAACAGGTTGCACTCAAAATTCAGTATCCGGGAATCAAAGAAAGTATCGACAGCGATGTCGATAACGTCGCGACCTTACTGAAAATATCCGGGCTGATCCCTAAAGACGTGGACTACCAACCTCTGCTGACGGATGCGAAACAGCAATTGCATGATGAAGCCGACTATCTACTGGAAGCCTCGCTCCTCAAGCGATACAAAGCGTTATTGAGTGATGACCCGCGTTATCGCATTCCTGCGGTGTATGACGCACTCACCACGGAACATATCCTCGCCATGGAATTTGTGGAGGGGGAACCCGTTGAGCACCTGCACACACAACCACAAGCCGTACGGAATTATGTCATGGCACTGGCCTTTGAACTGTTGTTCAAGGAAATGTTTACTTTCCGCTTGGTACAAACGGATCCCAATTTTGCCAACTTCCTGTATGACATTGAGCACCGTCAACTCGTATTGTTGGATTTCGGTGCGACCCGTCAGTATCCCGAGCACATTGCCACGGGCTATCAAGCGCTGATCAGTCATGCGATACATGACAACGATATAGAGATGCAAAATGCCCTCAAACAAATCGGGTTCTTCAGTCAACCCATTACTACTCGCCAACAGCAAGCCGTGGTGGACCTGTGTAAAGAAGCCTGTGAGCCGGTGATTTATGACGGTGTGTTCGACTTTGGCCGAACAGATTTAGCACAACGCATTCGTGATGCGGGCACGGCGCTGAGTACGCGAGAAAACTATTGGCATACCCCACCCGCTGATGCCATTTTCTTTCACCGCAAGCTTGGCGGTCTCTACCTACTGGCTGCTCGCCTGAAAGCACAGGTGAACGTACGCGCACTGTTTATGCCTTACTACCTGTCCGTATAGACAAGTATTTTATAACTAAAACGTTATATCGAAGCGCCCTATAAGCACTTTTCTTACCCTGCTTTACCGTGACCAATGAGTGAGATCTTGGTCACATTCTTTATTTTTGCCTAACTCCTCAGCAATCCCTGAACAGCCCCTCAGCGTATGCATTTTACGCATACCATAGTTGAATTTTGCTCATTTGAGTCATGTGATCGAATCCACTATCATCCGGCCTCTTTTTTCGCATTGAGGTATTCATGTTCTCGCAATCTCTACGTGCGCAGTTGATCCGTATGACGATTTTACTGGCGATCACTTTAGTGGGTGTGCACCACTGCCAGCCTCTGTTGGACGCATTGGCAGCACATGCGATGAGCGGTGGTTGCCATCAGCAAAATTCAACAAGCCCTAACTATTCAGGACTTTAAACACAATGAGTATTTTTCGTTTTCCACTCCTCGTTTGGATGGGAATTGGGACACTAATTATCAGCCTAGGGATCAGGCAGTCATTTGGTATCTTCATGATGCCTATCTCGACCCATTTTGATACGGGCCGAGAATTTTTTAGCCTTGCGATTGCCTTGCAGAACCTTCTTTTTGGTGTATTCCAACCTTTTGTCGGCATGGCAGCAGACCGCTGGGGCGCTCAACGTGTGATTTGGACGGGGGCGATTGCGTATGCGCTGGGCCTGTACTTGACGTCTATTGCCCTTGAACCCAACTGGCTATTCCTGACGCTGGGTGGCTTGGTCGGTCTCGGCTTGAGTGCCACCAGCTACGTGATTGTACTGGGGGCGGTTGCCCGTGTAGTACCTGCAGAGCACACAGCCAAAGCCTTTGGTTTAACCACTGCTGCCGGTTCGTTCGGTATGTTTGCGGTGATCCCGGGGGCGCAGTACCTACTGAGTGATTTCAACTGGCAAACCGCCCTACAAGTGTTTGCAATACTGTGTGGCCTAATTTTGGCTTTCTCATGCTTCATGAAAACCAAACCAGCAGCGACACCTGCCGGCCAAGCACCAGAGCAAGAACAAACGCTACGTGAAGCTTTGAGCGAAGCGTTCCACCACCGCGGTTACTGGCTCATCCATTTAGGCTTCTTTGTCTGTGGTTTCCACGTGATGTTCATTGCCACACACTTACCAAGCTATTTAGCCGACAAAGGCCTGCCTGCATCTGCGGCAGCCATGGCGCTGGCCTATGTGGGGATCTTCAATATCTTCGGGAGTTATTTCTGGGGTGTGATGGGTGACAAGTTCAGCAAACGCTATGTGATGACCGCGTTGTACCTGATGCGTACCGTTGTGATTGCTTGCTTTGTGTTGTTCCCTGTCACCGTGGAAACAGCGGCGATCTTTGGCGGTGCGATTGGTTTCTGTTGGTTGGGTACCGTGCCGTTGACGTCAGGCCTTGTCCGTCAAATCTTCGGTGCGCGTTACATGTCGACGTTGTACGGTTTGGTCTTCTTCACGCACCAAGTCGGCAGCTTCCTCGGCGCATGGGCCGGTGGCCGTATTTACGATTACTACGGCAGTTACGAACCTATTTGGTGGAGCACCGTTGTGTTGGCCTTCTTGGCTGCGTTAATTCATATTCCAGTGGATGACAAACCGATTGTGCGTCAACCAAGCATGGCATAACGCTGCACTGACAAGCAACGTAACATTCAGCGATAAAAAAACGGGCAGCTCACAAGGCTGCCCGTTTTATTTTTTCACGCTATCACACGGATATTCATACCGCATTCAATCTGCCGTTGCCGCGTTATACTCGGAACTGCGCAATCAACCCATCCAACACTTCGCTTTGTTTAGCGAGGCTCTGACACGCCAATTGAGCGTTTTGGACATGACTCAAGGTTTCCGTACAACCCGCGACAATATCGTGAATATTGTGAGTCAATTCATCCGTCACTGTCGTTTGCTGCTGAGCGGCTGTCGCCACTTGCGTGTTCATGTCACTGATCAACACAATCGACTGGCTCATTGCATCTAACGCGGTATTGGTTTGCTGCGCACGTTCAACCGTGTGTGTACCTGCGGCCGAATTATTGCGCATCGCCTGTACCGAGTGATCAACGGTTTCTTGCAGTTTCTCAATCATGGTATGGATTTCACCAGTACATGATTGTGTCTTGCTCGCCAAAGAACGGACTTCATCAGCCACCACGGCAAAACCACGGCCTTGCTCACCCGCACGAGCGGCTTCAATCGCGGCATTCAAAGCCAGCAAGTTCGTTTGGTCGGCAATCCCACGGATCACTTCTAGAATGGACGCAATGCCGCCCACGTTCTTTTCAAGCTCTTGAATCAAGCCGCTAGACTGATCAATTTCATTCGCCAACTGGCCAATGGCATTCACAGATTCATCCAGCGTCACCTGTACTTGGTGTGACTGGGTGCTGATATCGCTGGTCACGTTCGCCGCATCACTGGCGTGGCCGCTGACGGTCTGGCTAGTCGCACTCAGCTCCTGAATCGCGGCAGCCACTTGATCATACTGGCTTTGCTGCTCTTGCGATGCGTGCAAAATATTATTGGTCAATGCGGTTAATTGCTCCGCTTCTGAACGTACTTGGTGTGAAGATGCGACCACTTTGCCTAATGTGTGGTGAATCTTTTCCACAAACGTATTGAACGCCACCGCCAACTGACCGACTTCGTCATCACCCGACACATGTACACGAGCAGACAAATCACCATCACCCGCAGAAATTTCTTTCAACGTATCCGTCAATTTCTGCATAGGGTTCACCACCAAACGGCTAACCACCAAAGTGATCGCAGCCGATAGCAACAAGGTTAAAATCGACCCCACCACCAACATGGTATTGGTCTCTTCCGCATGCGCTTTCACTTCGGCTAATACTTCAGCGCGGTGCTTTTCAATGTCATTGCGGATCAATTTCAGCTGCTTACGCATTGACTCGAAGTCTTTTTCTGCCAGTTGTTCGTTAGCACGGTAAAACGCATTCGCATTCGCCGGATCGGTGATCATGATCTCGTAGCGTTTTTGCCATGTATCAAAGTTACGCTCTAACGCTTGAACATTGCGACGACTGGATTCAGGCAAGAAACCACTGTCAATCAATTGATGAACGGAGGAAATACGTGGTGCCGCTTTCGGCGCATTATCGTAAAAGTTGAAACGGTGAAGCTCGATGGAATCCGTTTCATGCTGCTCAGTCAGGGCCATCCCCATACCTGCCGCCATGACTTGGTACATATCGCGATAGGAATCTTCCAAATTGTCCAGCACAGGCTGAACCTCTTCGCGGAGTAAGGTATCTACTTGTTGTTGCTCGTTATAGGAACGGAAAACCTGTGCAATCAAGCCAGAGAAGGCCAATGCAACAATCAGGACCGGAAATACCAACTTATACTTAAAACTTATATTATTAAACCAATTCATATCTATCCTTGATCAAAAACTTTGTCATGCTTTTCTGTTTGCACCTCAAAGGAATTTGATATCTCGCTTCTTGTAAAAATCATACCTATGTCGGCATGTTAAGTGCAAAGTTGAGCATATTCTCCATGAAAATTTTTTATCAAGTTAATAAAAAGCATGAAGCTTTATTTCAATCGCAGGGAGGAGTATATAAAAAAAGCCCCTGACGGATTCGTCAGAGGCTCACATTTTACGTATTACGTAATGTATCAATATATTAAGGGATAACGCCTTACAAGTGCTCACCACGGCGTAGCGCATCAATACGCTTATCCAACGGCGGGTGTGTCATGAACAACTCTGACAGTGACTTCTTGCCATTGATACCAAAGGCCATCATTGACCCTTCCAGTTGAGACTCGTGGCTCATCTTCAAACGTTCCAGTGCCGCGATCATCTTCTCTCTACCAACCAAATGGGCTGAACCTGCATCCGCTTTAAATTCACGGTGACGGCTGTACCACATGGTGAGAATGCTGGCCAAGAAACCAAACAACACTTCCATGATTGAAGAAACAATAAAGTACGTCATGTAACTGCCGCCTTCGCCTTCTTCATCACTGTTGTTAACGCCACTGATGGCTCCGGCCACCAAGCGGGATACGAAAATCACAAAGGTGTTCACCACACCCTGCATCAGCGTCATTGTAACCATATCACCGTTCGCAATATGGCTCACTTCATGTGCCAACACGGCTTCCGCTTCATCGCGGGTCATGTTCTGCAGTAAACCGGTTGATACGGCGACCAGTGAATCATCTCGCTTTGCTCCGGTTGCAAAGGCATTAATATCACCTGAGTCGTAAATTGCAACAGTCGGCATACCAATACCGGCTTGTTGCGCCTGGCGAGAAACGGTTTCCATCAACCAATGTTCTGTCTCGTCACGTGGGTGTTCAATCACCATACCGCCCACTGAACGCAAAGCCATCGACTTTGACATAAACAGTGAAATTAACGAGCCACCAAAACCAAACAAGGCAGCCATCACCAATAAGCCAGAAAGGCTACCTGGTTGCATCCCCGTCACTGCATAAACCACATTCAAGACAACACTGAACACCAGCATGACTGCCAGGTTGGTCGCCAAAAACAATGCAATACGCTTCATAGTAAACTCTTTCTCCAGAAAAAGGCGTTGTTATTCCAACATAAGAATGACAGTACACACCACCGTGTCCGTCCTCATATTTCATCTTATAGTATGGTCGTCGAATCGAAAAACAAGGGAAAGAGATAAATTGTTACGTTTCGTGAGTTTGCCTGCTGCATAAGGCATCACTTCCTCTCAATGCCAAGAAAAGACGGCTTAATGGTATCACCTCACCAAACCGTTCACTGATCACATTTATTCCATGTAAACATAGTATGCGGTGCAGATTAGACTTTAGTCTTATTGAATGCATAGGCACATTGCACTATTGTCAGTACCAGTTAAAAGAAACTGTTGCGCTGTTGATTATCAAGGAGGAATGATGGCTGACCATGAGAACTACCAAGTAGCTATTGATATTTTGCGCTGTCATCTTGGTATGTCAGCTGAAGAGGCACGTAAGGAACTAGGTCTAGATGGAAACAAGACTGGCCTATCCGATACGCAAGATGCACTCATCGGCTTGATCCAAGACTAGCACTACCTGCTCGACCCGAATACACTCATCCGGCTTCAATCATGAAGCCGGATTTTTTGTTATTACGATCACGTCCTAACCTTCCCCCACCTCACTGCTGAAATTTTACCGGAATACACCTCACACTTCTGTCAGTGATATTCATATTAATATGCATTGTTTAAGCACGTCACAATTTATGTGTATGGATACAGAAGTCCAGTTGAGGTGATATTTATCCACTCCTCATTCCACACAAGGCATATTAGACTGTTCTCATAGCAAAGGAAGATACCAGGTCTGAATAAACGGAATGACACACGACCTAAACATCAGTTTTACACGTTCGATATTTTTATTTCGAGCGCGAATAAAAAACGCATAAATATAAACAATGTCACACGCTAGGATAATGCCCTATTTCCAGTCTAGGGCATTCATTTTCACTTGCTTAACCCTTTAATGGCATTTCACTGGGTGCGTTTATTCTGCGCCACAGAAATTCCATCGCTATGACTCGCTTTCAAAAAGGCATTTAGTTTTTCAAATAGACGGTTGCCGACTTGGCGTTAAGTGATGGTTTTGCATTGCCTCTCTATTCACGCTTTAACAAATGAATTATCAAGTAAGGACGCTCTATGTTATTTAAAGCGAAATCTTCTCGGCTTGCGTTAGTCATTCTTGCTGCATTATCCGCCCCAAGCGCGATGGCAGAAGTAAAGAATCAATTGACCATCGTGTCTGACTTCTACCCGGTTCTCATTCGTAACTTCAACCCCTACCTTTCAACCAACTTGCGTACGACAACGGACTTCGTCTACGAACCTTTGGTGATTTTCAACCAAATGCACGGTAACAAACCGGTCATGCGCTTGGCGAAAAACTACTACATGTCAGACGATTTGACCCAAGTCACTTATGAAATCCGTGACGGCGTGAAGTGGTCGGATGGTACACCTTTCACCGCAGCCGATGTCGTGTTCTCGTTTGAATTGATCAAAGCCAAACCAGAACTTGACCCTCGCGGTATCAACCGCTGGCTGAAAGATGTACGCCAGGAAGGCAACAATGTGGTGTTTGATTTAACCGAAGCCCACTCTAACCTACCGTATGAAATTGCCAACGTACCTGTGGTGCCGATGCACATCTGGAAAGACGTTGAGAAGCCAGAAAGTTTTGCTAACGAAAACCCCGTCGGTACCGGCCCATTCACAGAAATCGATACCTTTACCCCGCAGCTTTACGTGCAGTGTCGTAACCCACACTACTGGGATAACGACAACCTTGAAGTCGACTGTCTACGCGTACCTCAAATCGCCAACAACGACCAATTGCTAAGCCGTATTATCAAGTCTGAACTCGACTGGTCAGCGGCCTTCATTCCCGATATCGACAGCACATACGCGGCCCGTAGCGAGCATCACAAATACTGGTACCCAGCGGCCAGTACGCAAGCGTTCATGCTGAACTTCAACTCCCCGAAACCGGGCAACCATGAAGCCATCAATAACGTTGACTTCCGCCGCGCCTTCTCTATGTCGATTGACCGTCAGAAGATCATTGATATTGCCTTCTACGGTAACGGCGTAGTGAATGATTACGCGTCTGGCCTAGGTAAAGTATTTGAGTTTTGGGCTGATAAAGACATTTACAACAAGTACAAAGGCTACAACACTTACAACCTGAAAGGGGCAAAAGCGCTTCTTGAAAAAGCCGGCTTTAAAGACATCGACGGCGATGGCTATGTAGAAACCCCAACCGGTAAGCCGATTTTGATGGAAGTGCAGTCACCCAATGGCTGGACCGATTTCAACAACACCGTACAACTGGGGGTAGAACAGCTACGCGCGGTCGGGATCAATGCCACCGCCCGTACTTCAGACTTTGCCGTGTACAACAAAGCCATGGTATCAGGCACGTATGACGTAGCCTACACCAACTACTTTAACGGCGCCGATCCGCACCGTTACTGGAGCAGCGGTTACCACTCACAGAACCAAACTGGCGGTAACATGCCTCGCTTTGCGATGCATTTCTTTAAGAACGCCCAGCTCGATGCATTACTGGACAAGTTCTATAAAACTGCCGTACTTGAAGAACAAAAAGACATCGCCCACCAGATCCAGCAAATCATTGCTGAAAACCAAGTCACTGTCCCTGTGATGTCTGGGGTTGACGTGTACCAGTTTAACGAAAGCCGCTTTACCGGTTGGTGGAGTGAGAGCAATCCAAAAGGCCGTCCATTGTCATGGGCGGGTGTACCGGAGCGCTTATTGCACGTGTTGGACTTAAAACCACGTAAATAACCGTACACCGCATCACAACGTGATGATAACAGCGTGCAGGTGATGTCCTGCGCGCTGTGACGTTGTTTATCTTTTTTTATTAGGAAACGACTATGTCCTTTTTTGTTCGACGGCTTTTATTCTATTTCTTAGCATTAATTTTCGCCGCCACATTAAACTTTATTTTACCCCGCGCTATGCCGGGTGATCCGGTTACCATGATGTTTGCCAATGCGATGACCTATGTCAGCCCTGAACGCATTGATGCCATGAAAAAATTACTGGGATTTGTTGACGCGCCTTTATACGAGCAGTACTTCACTTATCTTGCCAATATATTCACCTGGAACTGGGGAACATCCATTAAGTTCTACCCCATTTCCGTGAATGAATTATTGGGCAATGCCATTGGTTGGTCTTTATTCCTCACCGGTACGGCCGTTGTTTTGTCATTCTGTATTGGCTCTGTGCTCGGTATTTTTGCCGCATGGCGCCGTGGCAGTTATTACGACGCCTTTATTTCTCCGGGTATGTTGGTGGTGCAATCCATCCCTTCGGTGGTGGTCGCCATGCTGGTCATGTTTATTTTCGCCATCGGTCTGGAATGGTTCCCTGCTGGGAATGCCTACACTTCCGGTACCACGCCTGACTGGTCCAGCTGGGCCTTCTACAAAGACGTGCTCTACCACGCGGCCTTGCCGCTGTTGTGTGCCACGTTATCCCAGATCGGCGGGTTCTTGATCAACATGCGTAACAACATGATCAACCTGCTGAATGAAGACTTCATCACCATGGCGAAAGCGAAAGGCCTGAGCGAAAACCGTGTTGTTTTCAACTATGCCGCCCGTAACGCCATGCTGCCAAGTGTGACCGCGCTGTCGATGGCACTGGGTACGGCCATCAGTGGCCAGTTGATTGTCGAGATGATCTTCAACTACCCCGGCCTAGGCACGGTACTACTGAACGCCATTCATGCCCGTGACTACCAGGTACTGCAAGGTCAGTTACTGCTGATGACACTGTTCATGCTGTTCTTCAACTTCATGGCTGACATTTTGATTGTTTACTTAGATCCTCGCCTGCGTAACGGAGATAAATAAGATGAAAGGATTATTTCTCTTACTGACCCGCAACCACAAATCACTGGCTGGTTTGTGTATTTTACTTATGTTCATCTTCATTGCGTTGTTTGCACCGTTCCTGACCAAACACGCCCCGGATGTCGGTACCGGCAACCCGCATGAGTACCCGTCTTTTGTCGTGAAGGCAGCCCAGAATAACCCTGACGGTTGGGTCGCGCAAAATCTGGCCGTGAACAAGCGTACCTTGTACATGTCAGAAAAAGCCGATCACGTACTGGGCACGTCCCGTATGGGCCGTGACATTTGGTCACAGTTTGTTTACGGCACCCGTACGTCCCTTTCTGTTGGTTTAGGCGCAGGGATCTTGGTGTGTTTCTTGGCCACCTTTATTGGTGTATCCGCGGGTTACTTCGGTGGCCGTGTGGATGAGGTGCTGACCGCGGCAATGAACATCATGCTGGTGGTGCCACAGCTCCCCTTGCTGTTCATCATTGCAGCCTTTATTGGTCAGGCTGGCCCTGCCACCATTGCGATAGTGATCGCGATAACCTCCTGGGCATGGGGCGCACGTGTTGTGCGTGCACAAACCTTGTCGTTGCGAGAGAAAGAGTTTATCCGCGCCGCAGAGCTACTCGGTGAATCGCCTTGGCGCATTATCGCCGCAGAAATTCTGCCTAACCTGATCTCTATCGTGGGGGCGAGCTTCATTGGCTGTGTACTGCTAGCCATCATGACCGAAGCCAGCTTGTCTTTCTTAGGTTTGGGCGATCCGAACGCCATCAGTTGGGGCGTCATGCTCTACAACGTACAAACCTCATCATCGATGCTGGTTGGCGCATGGTGGGAAATTCTGACGCCATGTTTGGCACTGACCTTCATTGCCATTGGTCTGTCACTGCTAAACTTCGCGGTCGATGAAATCGCTAACCCACAGTTACGTTCACACAAAGGTTTACGCCGCTGGCAGAACGTGGCCAATCAAGCCACTAACGCACAAAAAGCACCGGCTGCTGCAACGGGTACGCCGATCACCCAAGCACCTGGGGAGATGAAATAATGACAACCCCACAAATATCTATCCGCGAATTGTGCGTGGACTACATTACCGAAGCGGGTGACATCCGCGCGGTAAACAATGTCAGCTTTGATATTGGTAAAGGTGAGATTTTCGGTCTGGCCGGTGAATCCGGTTGCGGTAAATCCACCGTGGCGTTCTCCTTGATGCGTCTGCACAAGCCGCCTGCATTCATTACTGGCGGAGAAGTATTGTTTGATGGCCACGGTGATTTGCTCAAGAAAACCGATGCCCAAATGTCTGCATTCCGTTGGAGCGAAATGTCGATGGTGTTCCAGAGCGCCATGAACGCCTTGAACCCAGTACTGACGCTGGAAGAACAATTCTGTGACGTGATCATGCGCCACACGGGCTTTACGCGCCAACAGGCCATCTCTCGCGCCCAAGGACTGCTGGAGATCGTCGATATTCACCCAAGCCGTTTGCGCGATTACCCGCACCAATTCTCAGGCGGTATGCGTCAACGTTTGGTGATCGCTATTGCGTTGGCGTTAAATCCGAAAATGATCATCATGGATGAACCGACCACTGCGCTGGATGTGGTGGTTCAGCGTGAGATCTTGCAAAAGATCTACGCGCTGAAACAAGAGTTCGGTTTCTCGATCCTGTTTATCACCCATGACTTGTCGTTAATGGTCGAGTTCTCGGATCGCATCGGCATCATGTACTCCGGTGAACTGGTGGAAGTCGCGCCGTCGCGTGAAATACTCACCCACCCTTATCACCCGTACACCGAAGGCTTAGGTCGCTCGTTCCCACCGCTGACGGGGCCTAAAACCCGCCTTGCGGGGATTCCGGGCAACCCCCTTAACCTGCTAGAGATCCCACAAGGTTGCCGCTTCCAAGCGCGCTGCCCAAAAGCACACGACATTTGCTTCAAGCAAGCCACACAGATATGTGAAATCGATGCGGGCCGCTTTAGTAACTGTCACCTCTTTACCCAAGCACTTACAGCGGAGTCACTATGAGTCAGTCACTCGGCCAACCGATCATTGAAGGCAAAAATCTGATCAAAGATTTTGCCGTGAACAGCAATTCCTTGAAGAAGTCGAAGATGCGCGCCATCAACGACGTCTCTTTCAAAATGTACAAAAGCCGTGGCTTGGCGGTCGTGGGCGAATCCGGTTCCGGTAAGTCCACCACCGCCAAAATGATAGCCAAAATGTACCCGCAAACCGCCGGTACCATTGAGTACTACGGCCGTGATATTCAGACCATCACCAAAGGTGAAGATCTGATGCAGTACCGCCGTGGGGTGCAAATGGTATGGCAGGATCCGTTTGGATCGTTAAACCCGACACACACGATCTTCCACCACATTGCGCGCCCACTGTTGATCCACAACAAGGTCAGCAAGGGCAATCAGAAAGAACTGGAAGAGATGGTGTACGCCCTGCTTGAGCAAGTGGGCTTGATCCCGCCGAAAGCCACCGCGGAAAAATACCCGCATCAGCTGTCTGGTGGACAACGTCAACGCGTGAACTTGGCACGTAACATTGCCGTAGGCGCCGAAGTGGTACTGGCGGATGAGCCGACCTCCATGCTGGATGTCTCGATCCGTGCGGGTGTCCTCAACCTGATGGAAGAGATGAAGTTCGACCGTGGCATGGCCTTGTTGTATATCACCCACGACATTGCCACAGCACGCTACATCGCTGAGGACTTGGCCGTGATGTATGTCGGGCACATGGTGGAATGGGGAGACACCGAAACCATTATCCATGACCCACAGCACCCGTATACCCAACTGTTAGTCTCCGCCGTGCCCGATCCCAGCAAGTCGATCCACACTCGCTTGGAAGGCAACAAAGGGGAAATTCCACTGTGGACACCGGAGAGCGTTGGCTGTCCATTCGCCGGCCGCTGTACACACACCACCGACCGTTGTCGTCAACAACTGCCGGATGTAACCCAGCTGTCTGACAACCATTTTGTGCGTTGTTACTTGTACGAATAATAAAACCCAATAAGAGTAAGGATGACTCCATGCAACAGTTCGATTTTGTCCGTGGCGATGACACCATTTACACCGCCACCAAAACGATTTTTCTGACCAAGGGCAGCAGCCCAAAGATCGAAATGGAACGTGACAGCCTCGATTACGACGGTGAGATCAGTCCGCACGTATACACGGTGGCGGATATTCAAGACATTGGCTACCTGATCGCCACCACGTTTAAAACCGCCTCAACCCTGAGTGTTATGATTGACGATCACGTGGCACCATGTTTTGAACGTGATGTTTGGGTGAAATGGCTCTCGTTTGGGTTGGCTTTATCTGCATACCGCTATCAACACACCACCAGTGCACAGCTACAACCTGACGTCGCAACTTTCCGTTTAGCGACCGGCTGCAAAACACTCATGGCCGCGTTTGACGAAGGACAAACGCTGGCTCGCAGCCAATTGATCGCACGCGAATTGATGAACAAACCGGGGAATATCCTTTACCCCGCCACATTTGTTGATGCCGTTGAAGGACTGGCGCTACAGGGCGTGTCGCTGTCTTATCTGGGTGATGAAGAGATGTTGGCGCAAGGCTTTGGCGGACTGATGGGCATTGCACAAGGCAGTGATCGCGAAGCGCGCTTGTTATGTTTGGACTACCACCCTGCTGACGCGCAAACCACGATTGCCTTAGTCGGCAAAGGGGTCACCTTTGATTCCGGCGGTATCAGTATCAAACAACCGCGTTACATGAGCACGATGAAAGTCGACATGGGGGGCGCCGCCTCGGTTGTCGGTGCGCTGCATGCGATCGCCAGCCTGAAATTACCCGTTCGCGTAATTGGTCTGTGTGGTTTGGTGGAAAACATGCCTTCCGGCAACGCGGTGAAGCCGGGGGACGTGGTCACCATGCTGTCTAAAACCAGCGTTGAAATCATTACGACCGATGCCGAAGGTCGCATGGTGTTAGCCGATGTGCTGCATTACGCCCAGCAAATGTATCAGCCGGATTACTTAGTGGATATTGCTACCCTCACGGGCAGCACCGGTATCGCACTGGGTAAAGCGTATGCTTCGTTGATGGGCAATGACGATACCTTCATGCACCTGGCACAACAAGCCGGTAACGCCTGTGCCGAAGCAGTATGGCCAATGCCGTCTAATCACGCCATGTTCCAATCGGCCTTGAAGAGTGATTTTGCGGATTTGCGCCATGGTAGTGAAGAGCCGGATGGCAGCCCGTGTGTAGCCGCCACCTTCTTGCAGCACTTTGTGACACCCGAGCAAAAGTGGATCCATATCGACTCGGCCGCGATGTCTCTAGGCATGAACCATCGCCATATTCATCCGAATGCGGCCAGTGGTTACGGTGCTTTATTGCTGACACACATTTGCCAGCAGATTATCGCGCAATAGCCCATAAACCTGACAAATAGAACGATAAACAGAAAAAACAGACACACCATGAGGGCGCGGGTTTCGCGTCCTCACACTCGCATTTTGAATTTGAGCCATTAAATGAATAACAAGGTAAATAACATGATCTTGCTTGCTAACTCCGAAGCTTACCCAGGTATTGAAGAATCTGCGCGCCGCCTACAGGCCGGTGAAGATGGCCTACGTGCATTGATTGAAGGCATTAAACTGGTCGAGCTGGATCCACGCGTACGCACCGTGGGCTACGGCGGTTGGCCGAATGTACTGGGTGAAATGGAACTGGATGCGTCCGTGATGGACGGTGACAGTTTACGCACCGGTGCCGTAGGCGCACTAAAAGGTTACATGCACCCGGTTGAAGTGGCGTATGACGTCATGAAAAAGCTGAACCATGAGATTTTGGTCGGTGAAGGCGCGGCGATTTTTGCTAACGAAATGGGCGCAGTGGCCGGTGATAATCTGATTGAAAATTCCAAGCAAGTCTGGTGGGAAAAACTGGCTGACGCGATGACACCTGAACAGCAAGCTGCGTTCCCCAATGTACCGCTGGCACCGTTATCAAATAACGCGACCGATCCAGAACGTGTCCGTGATACGACCGTCTTCTTGTCCTCTGACAGTCGTGAAAGCATCAGTGCTGCCACCTCCACGTCGGGATGGGCATGGAAATACCCGGGCCGTTTAGGTGACAGCCCAATCATTGGTGCGGGCTCTTATGCTGACAGCCGCTACGGCGCTTGTGCGTGTACGCACACTGGTGAGATGAGCATTCGTTGTGCCACCGCTCACGCTGTGGTGCTCTACATGAAAATGGGGATGTCATTGGATGAAGCAGTTTACGAGGCGATTAACGATCTGAAATACCTCAAAGACGGCTACACCGAGGGCGTGACCATCCATGCGATTGATAACAAAGGCAACCACAAAGTGGTAAGTTTGAACTGCCCAGGCAACATCACTTACTGGTTCTGGGAATCAGGCATGGACAAACCTGAAGAGCGTCAAGCCGAAGTGATCATGACCAAGTAACGCAACACCGTATTGCTGATGCAATACAAACGTTCTACTAATACAAACAACAAGGGGGCGCATGATGCGCCCCCTTCTTACTGTACCCGGCTTTAACCGATACCCGGCCTTAACGTTACTTCGTTAAACCCAACGGTGATAAATCAATGAACTGCCCCAAATCACGCTTTTTGATACCCGGCATGTAAGGGATTTCGCCCAGCTTCTGGCCTGGCAAATTTGCTTCCAACATACGAATGATTTCAGCATAGTTTTCGGTGCCCGGATTGATACGGTTAGCGACCCAGCCCACCACTTCCAAGCCGTCATGGCCAATGGCTTCTGCGGTCAAAATCGCATGGCTTAAACAGCCCAGCTTCACCCCCACCACCAAAATGACTGGCAGCTTTTCACGCTTCACCCAGCTAGATAGAAAATCGGTACGCGTAACAGGCACACGCCAGCCGCCCGCGCCTTCGACCAACACGGCCTCAGACTTTTGCTTTAAGTGCTCTAGACCTTGAGATAACACGTCAAAATCAATCTGACGGTTTTCTTGCTCAGCGGCTAAATGCGGTGATACTGGGGCTTCAAACGCGTACGGGTTCACTTCATCGTACGCCAGTGTAACCGGTGACGCTTCTTGAATGTACAGCGCATCCGAATTGCGCATCCCTTCTGCTGTCATGGCGCTGCCTGATGCCACAGGCTTATAACCCGCCATCTTGATATTCGCGCTGGCTGCTGCATGAAGAATGGCGCGAGAGGCAACCGTTTTACCCACTTCGGTATCGGTCCCTGTTACAAAGAAAGCGTTAGTCATTAATTATTACTCCAAAACAGACTTGATAGGTGGCGGGCAGTTGATGGTTCTCATCTCGATACGCTTCATAAGCGCGTTCCAAAGCCAATAGTGTTTTTCTACCGGCCAAGCCTGCTTTGCGCCCCTGTTGCAGATGTGTTGCTCCAATGCCTTTCAGATCTTTCATGAGGTCAACTGCCGCGTTGTAATGCATGGTGATCGGAAGGAATTCTAGGTCACCCATATGCGCACCCGCTTGCGCCAGCGCAAGTTTTATAGCCTTTTGCGAAAGAAACTCGTTCACATGTTGATATTGATCAACCTGCTGCCACGCCTGCGCCAGCTCATGCAACGACCCTTCTGCCAGTGTGCTAAATACAATACGCCCACCGGGTTTTACCACCCGACGTAACTCACGCAAGGGCACCGACAAGTCATCACACCACTGCAAGGCCAAACTGCTGAACGCCACATCAAACTGATCATCGGCTAGCGGCAAGTGCTCGGCATCTGCCAATAAATACGACACCCGATCACCGCAACGTTGCGCGGCTTGCTCCAACATCGGAGCCGATAAATCCGCCGCACACACGGCAAACCCGCGTTCGGCAAGTTGCTTACTGAAATAGCCCGTCCCACAACCGACATCCAACACACGGCTATTAGCCGCCTGTAGCGGGGGAAGCTTACCCAGCAAATGCTGCCCCACAATACGCTGAAATTCAGCGGCCTGATCGTAACGCTTCGCCGCTTTACCAAACGCTTTGGCAATGGCTTGTTTATCGCAGCCCTGCCCGCCTGAAATCGACTGCGTTATCATCCTGTTCTCATTCACGATGAAATACCTCATTGATCGCGACGGCTAACTGCTTCACATCCTCTACTTGATGGGCGGCCGTCAGGGTGATCCGCAAACGCGCGGTATGTTGGGGCACTGTCGGTGGCCGAATCGCACTCACCCAGAAACCTTGCTCACGTAATGCATCGGCATAAGACAGTGCTCGTTGGCTTTCGCCCAACACGACAGGTTTGATCGGCGTACTCGTTACCACCAACGGAATGGCCGGATCGAGCGTTTCTGTCAAAAGTTCGCCTAACTCATTCAGCGCTTCTCGGCGCCAATCGTCTTGCTGAATTAATCGACATGCATGGGATAGCGCATACGCCTGTGCGGGGGGCATCGCCGTGGAATAAATGTAGTGACGGGCAAATTGGATCAGGTATTCAGCAATAGCGTGATCACACAATATCGCCGCCCCTTGCATGCCAAACGCTTTTCCAAAGGTCACCACCAAAATATCCGGTTTAATCCCCGCTAAATCACAGCTACCACGCCCTTGCTCACCCAATACGCCACAGCCGTGGGCATCGTCCACCATCAGCAATGCATGGGGTGAAGCCACATGGTGAATCTCCGCCAACGGGGCGAGATCCCCATCCATGCTAAAGACCCCTTCCGTGACCACCAGCGTATTGGCAGAAGCATCCGATGCAGATGAAAGCAGACGCGCTAACGCGGCGGGATCGTTATGGGCAAAGCGCCGCATGGTGGCGTCACTGAGCATGCCCGCTTCCATCAGCGAGGCATGATTGAGCTTGTCTTGCAGCAACACATCGCCTTTTTGCAGCAAGGTAAATAACAGCGCCTGATTCGCACTGAAACCGCTGTTAAACAGCAACGCACGTTCATACCCTAGCCAATCGGCCAACTGAGCTTCCAGCTCTCGGTGAGGCGAGTGATAACCGGTCACCAGTGGCGAGGCACCACTGCCTGCACCGTATCGGCTTAACCCGTCTTGCCATGCCGCCAGCAAGACCGGCGATTGCGCCAGCCCCAAGTAATCGTTACTGGAAAAATTCACATACGATTGCTGCTGTGTGACGCGCCCCTTCGCCTCCCGCGCTAACGGCGCACGCTGGCGGTACAAACCTTGTTCAGCGCGCGCCGTCAGTGCCTGTTCAATGCGGGAGTTAAACGGACGCATCGTAAAACAGGTCGTCTTTGGTCGGGCGGGCAGCGACACGCTGTGCCACTTGCCCCAACAATTCTTGAGCTTGCACCTCATCTGGCTTGGCGGCTTGCTCTTCGCGGTTAATACCCAACTTGGCAAATAACTGCATGTCTTTGTCTTCACCTGGGTTCGGCGTGGTGAGCAACTTACAGCCATAAAACACCGAGTTTGCCCCCGCCATGAAGCACAAGGCTTGCATTTGCTCATTCATGTCTTCGCGGCCTGCTGATAAACGCACGGCGGATTGCGGCATGATAATCCGAGCAACGGCAATAATACGGACGAAATCAAACGGGTCGACATCATCCACCGCTTCCAGTGGTGTTCCCTTCACTTTCACCAACATGTTGATGGGCACACTTTCTGGATGCGTTGGCAGGTTTGCCAACTCTACCAGCAAACCTGCACGGTCACGGGCACTTTCACCCATACCGATGATCCCACCTGAACAGATTTTCATGCCGGCATCACGCACATGGCTCAAGGTGTCTAAGCGGTCTTGGTAGGTGCGGGTTGTAATGATGTTGCCGTAGAATTCCGGCGAAGTGTCGAGGTTGTGGTTGTAGTAGTCCAAGCCTGCAGTGGCTAATTCACTGGCTTGATCGCCCGTGATCATCCCCAGCGTCATGCAGGTTTCTAGTCCCATGGACTTCACGCCTTTCACCATTTCCAGCAAATACGGCATATCGCGTTCTTTCGGATTTTTCCACGCCGCGCCCATACAGAAACGGGTCGCGCCAGACGACTTGGCTTTTTCCGCCGCATCCAAAACGCGTTCCACTTCCAATAAACGCTCACGCTCAACATCCGTACGGTAGTGCGCACTTTGCGGGCAATATTTGCAATCTTCTGGGCAGGCACCGGTTTTGATCGACAGCAAGGTGCTGACTTGTACCTGATTCGGCTGGTGATACTGACGGTGTACTTGCTGTGCCGCAAAGATCAAATCCATAAACGGCTTTTCAAATAATGCTTGTACTTCCCTGACGGTCCAGTCGTGACGAACTTCCACGTGTCATATCCTCTTTTTCTTTTATTTTTCCTAGCTCACAGCGTTGGGCTGGGCCTTGCTCGTAACACCATTCCCAACAAGCTAAAAGCGTAATATCTGATTTCAGTGACTTGGCTAGTCTACGTAGAGTGAGTAAACTGTCAACCACCAACAAGGAGCGAGGTTTACACTTGTGCAAAAATTGAACACAGCTATCGATCTTGAATTTGACCAGCAACATATCTGGCACCCTTATACATCTACCCTACATCCATTACGTTGCTATCCCGTTACGCGGGCAGAAGGCGTGCATCTGGAACTTGAAGACGGCCGCCAGTTGGTGGACGGCATGTCTTCATGGTGGTCGACCATTCACGGCTATAACCACCCCGCACTCAACGAAGCCGCCAAAGCGCAAATTGATAACATGTCGCATGTCATGTTTGGGGGGATCACCCACCAGCCTGCTGTTGAGCTGTGCCGTAAGTTAGTCACCATGACGCCTGAACCGCTGCAACATGTATTTCTGGCTGATTCTGGCTCTGTGGCGGTGGAAGTGGCGCTAAAAATGGCCTTGCAGTATTGGCAGGCCAAAGGGGAAAAACGGCCGAAGTTTTTGACGGTGAAACATGGTTATCATGGTGACACCTTCGCCGCCATGTCAGTGACCGACCCGAATAACTCCATGCACAGCCTGTACAAGGGCTTCCTGCCCGAACACATTTTTGCCGAGTCGCCGCAGTGTGGATTCTTTGATGAATGGGATGACGCCGATATGGCGGACTTTGAGCAGAAGATGTTACAACACCGCGATGAGATTGCCGCCGTCATCATCGAACCCATTGTACAAGGGGCGGGAGGCATGCGGATCTACCACCCGTTGTTCCTTAAACGGGTACGAGAACTGTGCGACCAACACGGCATTTTGCTCATTGCGGATGAAATCGCCACTGGATTTGGCCGTACTGGCAAATTATTTGCCTGCGAACACGCCAATATCAGCCCTGATATTTTGTGTCTCGGAAAAGCACTGACTGGCGGGTATATGACACTCTCTGCCACATTAGCGACACAGCATGTCGCAAATACGGTATGCGGCGGGGATGCCGGTTGCTTCATGCATGGCCCCACGTTTATGGGTAACCCACTGGCCTGTGCCGTCGCCAATGCCAGCCTTGACATACTGGCTTTGAATCATTGGCAAAATCAAGTAAAAAACATTGAAAATCAATTGGCTGAATCGTTACCAGAGCTTGAAAAGCTCGACCGCGTCAAGACCGTTCGATGGTTGGGCGCGATCGGTGTGGTGGAGCTGCATGAGCCGGTTGATATGGAAAGCATTCAGCAGACATTTGTCGACAACGGTGTCTGGATTCGCCCTTTTGGCACACTTGTATACATAATGCCTCCTTTTATCATTAATCAACAAGAACTTAGCCAACTCACATCCGCCATCCACCTTGCATTGAGCTAGTATCGAAAAGCAGACAACACCCCGTCGTTGTCTGCTTATACTTTTCCTGAACGTTATAGCAACTTCCGTTCCGTTCCCACCGTATAACGGTATAAAACCGGAACCCACTCATAATCAATAACGTCAGTAAGGCTAGTACTATGCAACTACCATTATTCCCACTCCAGATCTACGTGCTTCCCGGCGGGATCAGCAAACTGCGCATCTTTGAACCGCGCTACACCCGACTGGTTAAGTTGGCCATGGCCGCCAGTGAAGGCTTTGGCTTGTGCATGAAAGATGGGGACACACTGTGCCATTTTGGTACCCGCGCCATCATCACCGACTTTGAACAGTTACCCGATGGTTTGCTGGGGGTCACGATTAAAGGCGTGGAGAAATTCTTAATCAACAAACACTGGAAGGAAGACGACGGGCTTCGGTTTGGTGATGTCACCACCATGTCGAATTGGACGCCCACCGACATTAAATTTGTTGATCGTGACATCTCCATGTGTCTCAAAGCCCTGTTTGAGGAATACCCCGAACACGCCTCGCAATACCCCCTGCCCGATTACAATGACATGACGTGGGTTTGCCAGCGCTGGTTAGAATTGCTTCCGCTTGAAACCAATCAAAAGCAATGGTTCATGAGCAGAAATGATCATCGTGCTGCGCTGTCTTTCCTACACAATGTGATTGATGAACAATTAAATAAAGACCATTAGTTTGCTGCCATGATCATGTCTGTGGATGTTATGTTTAACAAAGGCATGATTTTCTTTTATACCGCAGCACCACCATCACATGCTCGGCATACCTTGCAAATAGCCACCGGCAGCGATTTATTCTTATCAATACGTCACTGTCTCGTGTTGATCATCACTAGAGTTAATACAACTAGGACAGCTCATACCCAACGGAGTGCGACTTATCATGCGTTGAGGACGCGAGAATGAAAAAACTGCTCTTAATTTTAACGTTAAACGGCCTCCCCTTTGTCATTTATGCCGCCGTGGGTTTCCAGCCGGATCACCTGCCCGCCTCCTATCGTGACGCTCTGCTTCATTCTCTGGGCGGCCACTCGCAATGCCTCACACACACGTCGGATATGCCCCCGCCACTTCGCCAAACCCATCAAATAACGCATCAAGTTTTACATCAGTCGCACACGCTCACATAACCGTCAGGTTGAACAAATATCTGCGATAAAATCGTCTAGGCTTATGATCAAGAAGGGAGAAAGAAGGAATGCAGAATGGAACGGCTGCTGGGACCAGTGGGATACATCGTTGCCGCACTCGGCTTTGCCCTGATCTTTTTGCTGATCTTGGCCACCAAACGTAAAAAGCACCTGCAAAAACGGCTTTTACAAAGCTTATGTGTACTGGGCGCGACATGGTGCGGGGTCACAGCATGGCAACTGCTCTATGCGCAATCTCGGGTACCGTCACTGCTGACAGAGAGCCTGTTCAATTTGTGTTTGATCTTATTGATCACCTCTTCGCTCACCGACAGTCATCGACTCTCTCAGTTACTGAAAAAGCGCAGTGACCTGTGGTTTTGTGCTTTTATTACCCTGACGGCCAGCCTAGAAACACTCCGTTTGTTTCTGCCGCTATTTCATCAAAAGGTGTATTTCTTCCTCCATCTCGGTCAAGCCATTATCGGTTTATGGTTCATTGAAAACCTCTATCGCAGCAGTCAGCATGCCGCGCGTGATGCCGTTAAACCACTGAGCCTTGGGCTCGGGCTGATCTTTGGTTATAACTTTGCCCTGTATGCCGATGCCGTCCTCACGAACTCACTCACGGCTACCTTCTGGCAAGGACGCGGCTGGGTCATTGCCATGGCGATCCCTTTGCTGTTACTGGCCATTAAACGGTTAAACCAATGGGAAAGTCGCGTCTATATTTCACGCGACATTGTTTATCACAGTACCCTGATCATGGTAGCAGGCATGTATTTGCTGACCATGGCCGCGGTCAGTTACCTGATCAAAATCGCCGGTTTCCACTGGGCCGATACCGCACAAACCCTCTTTTTTGCGTTAAGCGGCGTGGTGTTAGCGAGCCTGTTTTTATCCGAATCCTTACGCAAACAACTCAAGGTATTCATTGCTAAACACTTTTTTGCCAACAAATACGAATACCGTCAGGAATGGATGCAATTTTGCGCCACGTTGGAAGAACCGAATCGCTCGCCGTATGACAATGCGCTCGCCGCCGCCATGCGGCCTTTTGGCTGTGAATACGGCGTATTGGCCCTCAAGAAAAAAGGCCATTTACGCCCGATCACCAGCCTACATTGCACACTTAAGCACCCGGATATTGTCCCGACGCTGGATGCCATTGGCGAACTCGCCATTCAGCATCAATGGATCACGGAGCTTAATGCCTTAAGCCACGGTATTGAAACGCCGCCCTTTCCTATTCCCCATGCGGCGTTGATTTACCCTAATCATTTTTCCTTACTCATTCCGTTTGATTCATCCGGCCACTATCAAGGCGTATTGTTATTATCACAACCCACCTCAAGCGACAGTGTGAACTGGGAAGACCGGGATTTAATGCGGGCCATTAGTCAACAGCTCGGGGTCTATCTGGCGATGTACGAAGCTAATCAGCAACTGGCAGAAAGCCAACAGTTCGATACCTTCAACCGTATGTCTTCTTTTCTGGTGCACGACATCAAAAACGTTACCGCACAGCTGCAATTACTCAGTCGAAATGCAGAGCAACACAAACACAATCCCGCGTTTATTGATGATGCGTTTGAAACGGTCGATCACGCTATTGAGCGACTCAATAAAATGAGTTCTCAGCTACGTAAAAAGCAAATTGATATTGAAAGTCCGCAATCTTTTGATTTGATCGCCATGCTGGAGCACGTCTGTCAAACCCGCAGTATTCAACGACCTATTCCACAATTTTTCCCGCCAAGCCCCACCGCCAGAGCGTCCCTCAGTGATAGCACGGCACCACGTATAGACTTGCATGCCAGTAAAGAACGCTTTGAAAATATCCTCTGCCACTTGGTGCAAAATGCGCAAGACGCCACGCCCGATGACGGACAGGTTGAGTTGCATCTGACAATCGATGGCCAACACGCACACCTGACCATCAGCGATAGCGGCCACGGCATGAGCGAAGCTTTCATTAGAGAACGGTTATTTAAACCGTTTGATACCACCAAGGGCAATGCGGGTATGGGAATTGGTGCCTATGACGCCAAAAATATGATTGAGCAACTGGGCGGGCATATTGAGGTCCAATCGGCCGCACACCAAGGCACACAATTTCACTTGGCTATCCCACTCAGTAAAAACACCGCCGATACTACCTAACAGATACCGTGGTATCGAAATAAGCATCACCATACACAAACAAGCACAGCCACACTCAAAAAAGCACCACTATACTCAAATAACAACCACAAAAAAGAGACAATGCATGGACACACTTCTCGTTATTGAAGACGACCTTGGCATTCAAAAACAACTTAAATGGAGCCTTGCAGATTACCACGTCATTTTTGCGGCCAATCGGCAAGATGCCATCAGCGCACTGCGCAGGCATGAACCTCATGTTGTCACCCTTGATCTTGGTCTTCCACCCGACCCAACCAACGCCTCTGAAGGCTTGCAGACATTACAAGAGATCATGGCGTTATCGCCCAGTACCAAAGTCATTGTCATTACCGGTAATGACGACAAAGAAAACGCCCTGAAAGCGATTGCCTTGGGCGCGCATGACTTCTACCAAAAGCCCATCGACAGCGACATTTTAAATGTCATTGTCGAACGGGCCTTTATTCTGACCAAGCTTGAAAAAGAAAATATCCAGTTGCGTCAATCGTCAATGGATAACCACGGTTTCATCGGCAATTGCCCTAAAATCCAGCATGTCTGTCGCATGGTAGAACGCATTGCGGCGACAGAAATCTCAACCCTGATCTTAGGGGAAAGCGGCACGGGTAAAGAAGTGCTGGCACGGGCGATCCATAACCAGAGCCCACGTCGTGACGCCCCCTTTATCGCGATCAACTGTGCGTCGATTCCCGAGCACCTGCTGGAAAGTGAGCTGTTCGGCTTTGAAAAAGGCGCATTTACTGGCGCACATAAAACCACGATTGGAAAAATAGAATTCGCCAATGGCGGTACTCTCTTCTTGGATGAAATTGGCGACATGCCTTACACCCTGCAAGCCAAGATATTGCGTTTTTTGCAAGAGAAGGTGATTGAGCGTGTCGGGGGACGAACCGAAATACCTGTGGATGTAAAAATCGTCTGTGCTACCCACCAAAATTTGCAGCAAATGATGGCAGACAAAAGTTTCCGTGAAGATTTATTTTTCCGCGTCAGCGAGATCACAATTGAGAACCCGCCATTGCGTGAACGTGGCAGTGATATCATTTTATTGGCCAAATACTTTTTGCACATCGCGAACCAACAAACGCAACGTAACATCAACGGATTCACGGAAGATGCCTTGCAGGCGCTGTGCCATCATCAGTGGCCCGGTAACATTCGAGAACTGCAAAACAAGATCAAATCCGCCGCGATCATGGCGGATGGCAAAATGATCAGTGAGCTTGATCTCGCCCTTATGCCTGTTGACTCAGCCAGTAAAGAAACGCTGGCACTCAACCTGCGTCAAGTCCGGGAAGCCGCAGAAAAACAAGCCATTAAACAAGCATTGGCCATATGCAACAACACCATTTCTCAAGCATCCAATTTGTTGGGTATCACCCGCCCTACCTTGTATGCCTTACTTGAAAAATATTCAATGATGAACGAATACAAAGCCCAAAATGAAAGCAACGCGGAATAAAAACATGCCGTTATTGAGGACGGGATTATTGATAGCACCTAGCACCGAAGAATAGAATAAGGCGAAAGAAGAACAGCACCTAAGGGTGCTGTTCTTCTTTATGGCTTATCGCATTATTGTTGTGGTCATCCGTTGTTATTCTTCAACTGTCTTTCATCAATCGCTTAAACCAATGTTTATTTTTTAAGGTGCCATGATTGCCAGTCTTCGGGTTATCCGAATCCATCGCCGTATCACATTGATCCAATGCGCTATACGCTGTGCTGTCACCTGTGCCATCATCCCCTAGAATACGTTCGTCTGTGGTATAACGGGCACTGCTGGCAGGTACCGATTCAGACGGTGCTGGCGCATTGTACTGGCGACGCTTTTTAATGAGCTGCGCATCCAAGTAGCGAATGGTCGCCACCTTGCGTTCAATCACTTTATCCAGCACGTCGGTCACATCATCGAGCGTCTTAAAAAGCTTTTCGGTTTCATGTTCCGACCAGGTTCGCGACGTTTGGAAGCGAGATCCGCCATCATGCTGCTCGTCTCCCTCTGCAGCGCCTAATGCGCTAGCCGTCGACAATGCACCAGAGAACTCTTCCCCCATTTCTGCCAGTACCTGTGTGATAGCCGTCTCTGTCACCACGGGCATTTCTTCCAAAAAAGCGAACAGTAATACACGATCCATCAAGATATTGATCTTGCGGGGGATCCCGGCGGTATGCTCACAAATAACCGGAAAAATACTGTCCTCTAACGCCGGATTGCCCGTCCATCCCACTTGCAGCAGACGGTGCAGCACATACTCTTTCGTTTGCTCACAGTCAAACGACTGCAAATGGCAAGAGGCGATCACCCGCTGACGGAATTGTTCCATATCGGGGCGGGCTAAAATGGCTTTCAACTCTTCCTGTCCTAACAAGAAACTTTGTAGCAACGGTTTGTCATCTTGTTGGAAGTTTGACAGCATTCTTAGCTCTTCCACGGTTTCCGCCGGCAGGTTCTGGGCTTCATCCACCAGTAATAAGACTTGTAACCCTTTGGCATGTAACGACAAAAAACACTGCTCTAAACGCTTCAAAATGTCCGCTTTTGTCAGCCCTTCGACAGGAATATCAAATTTTGCCGCAACCAATCTCACCAGTTCATCGGGGCTCAAACACGTTGTGGCTATTTGAACGGCAACCACCGAATCATCAAGATTGGCTAACAAATGGCGGGCAATCATGGTTTTTCCTGACCCAATAGGCCCTGTTACCACAATGAACCCTTCCCCAGACGACAAGCCATATTGTAAATATGACGCCGCTTTCTCATGATGGGGGCTGGCAAAGAAAAAACGGGGATCCGGGCTCAGCCTAAAAGGTTTATCGGATAGTCCAAAATACGCTTCATACATGATTATAAATCCACACTTAATTCGAGATAGATTCGGTTCTCATCATACCCATCATCCGGTAACGATGATGACCGCGTGTTATGTTCAACACCGGCGGTCAGCACCACCTCAGGGTTGATGGTATAGCTGCCATCAATAGAGAAGGTCCAATAATGATCATCTTGATCGGGTGTATCTAAGTTTTTAAAATGGTAGTCGCTGTAATCGATAAGGGCTGACACACTAAACCGCCGCGACAAGCGATGATCGGCCGCGATGCTTGCGCCATAGCCAGACTCGTCTCCATCATTGTTAGTAGCGTTGAGCGCATCCACCTCAAACCGATAAAGAGAGAAAATAAAGGTTGAACGCCGCGCTTCAAGGGTTGATAGCCAAGTAAGCCGTCGCTCTAACGTGGCTTCTGCAATATTGGCACCGCTAACGAACGTATCACGATCAAAATTCGTCACCTCTTCTTCATACGTAATTTCGTTGGTCAGTCGACGAGAACGGTGTGACAGCAAGAAGAAATATGCATCGCCAAAAGTCCGTTTATCGTAAGACGCCCTGAGCAAAGTGCGCGGTGAAGGACGCAAGTAAATCGCCCCGGCCCAAAAGTCCGACTGGTTCTCGGTTTCCGTAAAGTTATAGCTCAATTCAAAGTACGTGGTTTTCGTCCAAAAATACCGTACCGCTGGACCCCAACTGAGCATGTCATCACTGTCTGCATCGGTAAGACCTGAGTAGTTTTCATAGTTCAAACGCACAAAAGGCACCCAGCGATACATCGTCTGAAAACCGATTTCTTCTCGCAGAATAACAAACGACGTATTGGGATCGTCGCCCTGACTCTGTTTGTAATCATAGGTGCCTTCTATCAGCCAAAACATGTCACGCACATTCGGGCCATTGGAAAAACTGAGGCTCGCACCGATGCCATCGTAGTTACCGATGTCATCTTCATTATTGATGACAATCCCAAATATACGGGCACTAAGATTACTGTCGCTCAGCGGGTTACTCTGATAGCTCAATCCAATTTCAGCTTGCCGGCTCTCCACCGTGTCGCCGGAGAAAATGTCCGCGTTGGCATTTTCGTCAATCGCGGCGGCTATGTTCTCTATCGATGCGATCGCATCAACACGAAAACCGTTGCCGATCCCTTTATCCGCTTCAAACTGCAAGGTTTGATACAGTGCGTTATCATTACCATCATGGCTATAAAAAAGCTGACTCAGCCCATAATTCAGCAGTAACACATTGCCATCAACGCCTGACACATCGAGCCCAAAATCGGCATTCGCGGTCGTAATTAAACTGCCCTGTCGATCAGAGGCGGTTTGATCAACATTATCGGTAAAGACCAGGCCGGCACCGACACTGGACGACACCGACACCTCAACGGCCAACGCCAACGGGGCAAGCAAGCACAACGCCGCCAGCGCGACATTAGTCGATATCGGTTGTTTTCCCATAGCCATATCCATATCCGTATTGGCTATAATTGCCGTGGGTCGCTTTATTGATGATAAATCCCATCGCGATATCCCGATTGAGCATCGAAATCGCTTCATCAATATTCGACAAGCTAGTTTTTGACTGTTCCACCACAATCATGGCTTGCCCCATAAACTTAGACACCGTGATCGTTTCGATCACACCTAATAACGGTGGGCAATCGAAAATCATGATACGATCGCTATAACGGGTAGCCAGCTCCTGCGCCAACGCCGCCATTTTGTCACTGGATAACAACTCATTACTTAAATGGTGTGCAGCACCCGCCGGCAAAATACGCAGATGAGGAATATTCGTGTCGTAGATAACATCGGCAATATCCTCGACCTCTCCCAGCAGGTAGTCGATCAATCCTTTACAGGATTTTATCCCCAACATAGCAGACACACTCGGTTTCAACACATCGGCATCCACCAGTAAAACCGTTTTGTCTTTTTCAGACGCGACACTTAACGCTAAATTCACCGACGTAAACGTCTTTCCTTCATTCGGTGCGGTACTCGATACCATGACCATATTGCTGTTTGTGATCGTTTCCGCCGCAGGACCAAACGCGTTATATAAAATCTTATGTTTTATCGAGCGATATTCATTCGTCATTTCAGGATTGGCTTTATCATTGTCGTGCGACACCATGCCTTTTCGTTTGAGTGCGTCAGTATCAATCGTAAACACCACATCATGGCTATCAACCTCCGATACCATGCGCGGTTTGCGTTTTTTCGCTTGCTTCACTGCCGTCGTCAGTGACGAAGAATGACCGGCATCGCCTGCCGCCCCATTCTGGTGTGTATCGGCATTAGTAGTATCCGCAGCCTCTGCCACAGTTTGTCGCTTAGCCTCTTCCGACGCCATCACCCGACCAATCAAGCTTTTTTTCTTTGAGCCTTTGTCGCGCCCTTTTTGGAGAGCTTTTTGAATGGTATTCATAATGACTCCTTCGCTTGCAATATCTGCTCATGAATGGAGGGGGTGGTATTAATGACAATAAAGGCCACAAATACGAGTCCTAACATGCCACACAAAGCGACATAGCGAATAACCTGTCTGCGCTTCGCTTGTTTTAATCCTGACATTTCTGTAGCCGATACCACGCCAAAAACGGGCACTTGTGTGTGTTTGAACAGTTGTGTCGGCGAAATAACCACAGGCCAGATCTGGCTGGCTAAAAAGGCTAAACACACACCGGCACCCAGCGACAAAATCAGGACAATCGTTAAAAACAAAGGTCGCATCGGTCCGGATGGCTCTCTCGGTAACAGTGGCGGATCAATGATACGAAACGAGATCTGGTCAGCGGAATTCCCAATATTTTGCGAAATCATCGCGGATTCACGGCGCGACAGCAGCATGTCATACTGGCTTTTCGTCACGTCATAATTTCGCATCATATGCGTCAATTGCGCTTCCACTTCCGGTAGATCGCTCAGCTTTTTCTCTATGAAGGTAATTTTCGTCACTAAACCTTCTTCGCGCACCGCCAATGAAGCGACTTGGTTTTCTAGCTCACTGACAATCAGTTTCATTTCTTGCAGCACCACAGTGTCATTATCGATATTGGTGCCTTGCGCAATCACCGTGCTTTTAAGTTTCTGTAATTCTTCAATTTGGCGACGTGTTTCACGCACGTCGGGGTGCTTTTCAGTAAAGCGGAACAGTAACGCATCAAGACGGGCCTTCAGTACATCTAACCGATCATCGTATTCGGTCCGATTGTTTCTCCCTTGACGCCTTATCTCCATCATTTCGCGATTAAGCTGATCACGTGCAGACGCTAAGCGTGACCTCGCCTCTTGCAGCTCTAAGCGGGTCGATTCCAGTGTGCGTTTTAACTCCTCCGCCATGCTGAAATAACCACTTTCAGAGCCAGGCATATAACCCGCATTGGTACGTTTGAAATTGGCGAGTTTCGCCTCCGCATCAATCAAACGCTCTTCATACACCGTGAGCTGCGTTTCAATAAAGACATTGGCTTGTTCTGTATCGTCCTTTTTCTGCCCCACCGCATTTTCAACAAACACATCCAGCGACGCCTGCACCACATCTTTCACAAATTTAGGGTCTTTACCTGAGTAGCTGATTTTGAACAGGTTTTCTTTCCCTGCTGAGCTGATTTTTATCTTAGATTTCAGATTCTCAAGCGCATTTTCGTAATCGTCTTGCGTTTCCGCTTTCACGTCGGCATCGGTATAGCGGGCAATCGTCTCCAAGTTTTTACGACTGAGCAGCGTTTTTACCATCAAGCGCAGCTCTTGAGAGGGATCGTTATCGATAGCGATCCCCTGCAGTAAGGGTTGCAAAATGGTACGGGTATCTGCATATACCCGTGCATTAGAGGTATATTGGTTAGACATCAATGTCACCGCAATCCAACCTAGCGGACAAAGAAGCCAAGCCGTAATGATAATCCAGCGACGGCGGTGCCAAATGCCATAGAGATAATGCAGCAGCAGTTCTAACTGTTCCTTCATGCCTTAGTCTCCTCTAAAACCAAGCTTCCGGAATAATAATGATGTCGCCGGGCAAGATATCGATATTGGCGTAAATATCCCCGTCTCGCACTAAATCGGCCATCTTGAGATTGAACTGCTTTTGCTGACCGTTGATCACGCGGATCAAGCGGGCATCATTGCCATCGGCATATTCTGTTAGCCCGCCTACCTCGACCATCACATCCAGTAACGTCATATTTTCACGGTAGTTAATGGCTTGCGGTGAAGAGGCTTCGCCTATCACTCGTACCTGCTCACTGTAAGGCCCGACAAAGCCTGAAATCATCACACTCACAATCGGGTCTCGCACGTATTCGGCTAATTGTGCTTCAAGGCTACGCGCCAAATCTGTCGGGGTGCGGCCGGAGGCAGGAAGGTCATCGACCAAGGAAGTTGAAATCATGCCATCGGGACGGACCATATAGCTGCCTGATATTTCAGGGTTACCCCAAACAAAAATAGACAAACTATCACCAGGGCCAATCAAATATTTGTAATCATTTATATTTTTGGTCAGTGATGACTGTGGCGTTGCCGAAGGTAAAAGAGGCAAGTCGTTCGAGCTACACCCTGACATGGCCATCACCAATGCCACGCATGCACATGTTACATACTTCACTTTAACAGCCTGTTCATTCATATCCATATCCACCCTTCGCCATTACCCTTGAGTTACCGAGTGCTCACTAATAACCATTTGAAGCATTTACTGTTATATGACTAATTTGTGGTACTAATTTAACTATATATGATTTTTTTATTTTGCAGATTTTTTCTGCTCATCAATAATTCAGGATGTACCTAATGAAATAAAATCAGCATCAATATAAATAGGGCTCGTTTATGGCAAACTCGCGTTTTCACGATTTAAACCTGAGTAACGCAACACTCATTGTCACCGATATTGTGATTTTAACAGCGATCTATTTTTTTGCTYCTCACTATTTATCAGGCATTTACCCTTCGCCTCCTCCCGCATTTGATCTGAGAACCGTTGTCCATCTCTTTTTCTTTACGTTTCCCATACAACTAACCTTATTGGCGGTCGGGCTCTACAATGAAAAATTGCGTGAGAATTTTCGCGGGATCACCCTACGCATCACCGTAGCGATCATATTGGCCTATTTGCTGACATTCACGCTGGCTATTTTCATTCCGCACCTTACCTTAGCCGGCTTCAGTAAAGAAATACTGTACGCCATCGCCTTGCTGGTATTGGTCGTCGCGCGCTATGTCGCCATTACGAATAATTATGAGCACATCGGCCGTCGCCGCGTAGTCCTTCTCGGACACGGTAAAAGGGCGCAACTCATCAACACCAGCATGCGCCGCAAAGCAGACCGGGTGCATTGTGACATTGTCGGCTATATCGATGTGCCAGGGGATCATTGTGAAGCACCTGACAATATTCCCCTTCTCACACTGAAACAGCCACTGGAAGAATACGTTCGTGACGAAAACATCGATGAGATTGTCATTGCCGTCGACGAGCGCCGTGGCAACCTGCCCATTGAAAGCCTATTCAAATGCAAAATACAACGTGTCCTTATCACGGATGTGATTGATTTCATTGAACGGGAGACAGGCCAAATTGCAGTTAACCATATTAATCCATCGTTTGTTATCTACAATAACAATGCCTCCGATAACACACTTTCGGCATTGTTTAGTTGGCTATTTAACAGCGTGATTGCCATGATTATTCTGTCTGTCAGTTGGCCGCTAATTATTGCTTCTTTTATTTGTATAAAATTTGAAGATGGTCTATTTGCCCCAGTTTTATACTCACAAAAAAGGGTGGGATTACAAGGCAAAGTCTTTTCCATTTATAAATTCAGGAGCATGCGGATTGATGCAGAAAAGCACGGTGCACAAATGGCAGCAAAAGCGGATAACCGTATCACCAAAATAGGCCACATCCTGCGTAAATACCGTATTGATGAGCTCCCCCAATTGGTCAACGTATTGCGCGGCGACATGTGCTTTGTGGGGCCTCGGCCAGAACGCCCTTTATTTTCCGACCAATTTGCCGATGACATTCCCTTTTATACCCACCGCCATGATGTGAAACCGGGCTTAACGGGCTGGGCGCAACTTAAATACCCTTACGGGGATGGGCTGGATGACGCCATTGAAAAACTGAAATTTGATCTCTACTACATCAAGCATCGCAGTCTACGATTGGATTTACTGATCCTCATCAGAACATCGGAAATTGTTCTCTTCGGTAAAGGACGCTGATTATGGAAAATCCGGTAACACCGACACGCTCATTACCTGCTAAGGTGCACGCGATGACCAATGCCATGACCATTGATGTCGAGGACTATTTTCATGTCTCGGCACTGTCATCGGTGGTTAAACCGCAAGATTGGGGAACGACCTACCCTCTGCGGGTAGAAGCCAGCACCTACCGTATCTTGCAAATTCTGGCGCAGCACGACACCAAGGCGACCTTCTTCGTCTTAGGTTGGGTAGCAGAAGCATGTCCACAACTGATCAAAGACATTGCCAAGGCCGGTCATGAAGTCGCCTGTCACGGGTTCGCCCACCAGCGGGCCAACCAACAAACTCAAACGGTATTTCGTGATGATGTCGCTAAATCAAAAGCCTTATTGGAATCACTGACGGGGCAGCGTGTCTACGGTTACCGTGCCCCCAGTTTTTCCATCGATGAGTCCAACACGTGGGCGTTTGAAACATTAGCTGAACTCGGCTTTGTTTACTCAAGCAGCACCTACCCCGTGAAGCATGATCTCTACGGTGTGCCTGATTGGCCGCGTTTTAAATACCGCCGCCCAGAAGGAGTGATTGAAGTGCCGATCCCCACGCTAACGCACTGGGGGCGAAATATCCCGATTGGTGGCGGGGGCTATTTCCGATTCTACCCTTACCTGCTAAGCCGACACTTAATAAAAACCTATCTCGAGCGTACGGGGCAGCCCTACAGCTTTTATTTTCACCCATGGGAAATCGACCCCGACCAACCCAGAGTCTCTGGAATATCGAGAAAGTCACAATTTAGGCATTACCTCAATTTAGACCGAATGGAGCAACGCTTAACGCGGTTATTGCAAGATTTCAACTGGCATTCAATGAATCACGTTTATCAACTCTATGGGCATGACAATCATGGACAACCTGACAATACGGAAATTATCAAAACACCAACACCCTGCGTGGGACACGTACGTTGATCACCATCCGGATGGCAGCTTTTTCCACCTGTCTGGTTGGCTTGATGTCATCCACTCCGTCTTCGGCCACCAGCATCACTATTTACTGGCAGAGCAAAATGATGAGCTTGTCGGGGTACTGCCCTTATTTGAACAAAAAAGTTGGTTATTTGGCCACGCACTCATTTCTACGCCTTTTTGTGTGTATGGCGGCGCCCTGTCAGATAGCACATCCGTCCGAGAAAAATTAGAAGACGCCGCTTATGAATTGGGTTGTAAACTGAATGTCGATTACGTCGAGTTACGCGATAAACATCCGGTTGAGAATACCGGCCCGTGGGTCACGCACAGTCATCACACCGCTTTTCAGTGTCCGCTGCCTGCCGAGTCGGATGCCATTCTCACCACCATTAAACGCAAACAGCGGGCGGTGATCCGGCATTCACAAAAAAACGACCTGCAATGGGACAACAGCGACAACCCACAGGGCTGTTTTGATTTGTATGCCGAGAGTGTTCGCAACCTCGGGACGCCGGTGTTTTCCGATAAATTATTTTCAGCATTGAAAAAGACGTTCGGGGAGCGCTGTGAAACACTGATCATCCATGACAAAGCAAATCAACCAGTGTCTGGCGTATTGAGTTTTTACTACAAAGACCAAGTGTTGCCCTATTACGGCGGTGGGAAGCATGAAGCCCGCGATCTGAAAAGTAATGATTTTATGTATTTTCAACTGATGCACATCGCCCAACAGAAAGGCATGACGTCGTTCGATTTTGGCCGCAGCAAAGTGGATTCAGGCGCCTACAAGTACAAAAAGCATTGGGGAATGGAAGAAATCCCGCTGCACTACCGCATTGCTCTCGTGAAAGCGAAGGCGCTGCCTAACTTGTCACCCAACAATCCTAAATACAAATATTTCATCCAAGCCTGGCAAAAGCTTCCACTCAGCGTAAGCCGACATCTGGGTCCTTTTCTGTCTAAGTACTTAGGATAAGCCTATGAAAGAGCCTCTACTTTATCTTTGTCATCGTATTCCCTTTCCCCCCAACAAAGGGGATAAAATCACGACGTACAATGTACTGAAATACTTACAGCAACATTATGACATTCACTTAGGGTGCTTTGTCGATGATGCCTTTGATACGCGCTATCAAGACGATGTAGCCCAATTTTGTGTCAGCAGCCATTGCATTCCGTTGTCACGGGCTTACAGCAAACTTAAAGGGCTGACGGCGTTATTGAAAGGGGAGCCCATTACGCTTCCTTTTTACGCGCGGCAAGCCATGCAGCAATGGGTCGATCGCACGTTAGCACAACACAGTATTCGCAAAGCCTTTGTGTATTCAGGCTGTATGGCGCAATACGTTATTCCCCATTCAGCCCAGTTACACACGGTGATGCATTTCGCCGATATCGACTCCGATAAATGGCGGCAGTATGCTTTGAAATCACACGGGATCATGAAGGCCATTTACCAGCGTGAGCACAAAACGTTGGAAGAGTACGAAATCGCGGTGGCTCATGCCCTCAATGTCAGCTGCTTTGTCACGCAGACAGAAACGGATGCGTTCAAAGCCCTGCTCGAACCGCGGGTACAAGACAAAATCATGCTGCTGGAAAACGGCCTCGACAGCGACTATTTCTCTCCTTCTGCGAACACCACACTCGGTGAATCTTACCCGCTGGAAAGCGATAACTACATTGTGTTCACAGGCGCAATGGACTATTGGGCCAATGCCGATGCTGTCACGTGGTTTACCCAGCAGGTATGGCCTTTAGTGATCCAAACACTGCCGGAAGCCAAACTGTATTTGGTGGGCAGCTCCCCCGGGCCCAACGTTGAAGCGTTAGCAGAGCAAACAGGAGTGATCGTGACTGGGCGAGTGGAAGACGTTCGACCGTATTTACAACACGCCAAAGCCGCTATCGCGCCCATGCAAATTGCCCGAGGGGTGCAAAACAAATTGCTGGAAGCCATGGCAATGGCCAAACCCATCATTGTCTCGCCGCTCACCATTGAAGGAATGGAAGACTATCCAACGGAACACCTCGCCATTGCCGATGCGCCAGAAGAAATCGCTCGCTGGTTGATTAACAAATTACAAGCACCCGCGATTGAAGCACATTCGTCACGCGAATGGATTGAGCAACACTATAGCTGGGAAGCCAAATTGAAACCGCTGCTCGGTTACCTCAGTCCCCCGCCCATTGGAGAGGTGACGGTATGATACGAAACAGAGCCACGTTAGTGTTGATCCCCATGTTCTGTTGGGGGTTGATTTTCTACAGCAGCGTGATCGATATGGTCACTGTATGGAGTCAATCCAAAACCTATGAGCACTGCTTTTTGATTTTGCCGATTTTTTTCTGGCTGGTCTGGCAAAAACGCCATGCCCTGCAAGAACAACCGCAAGACATTGCTCTGGTTCCCATCATATTGATCCCACTACCGGGCTTGCTCTGGTTGGTTGGCAAAACGGCAGGTGTCAGCTTGTTTGAACACGCTGCGGCTATATTCAGTTTGCAGTTGCTGATTTGGGCGCTACTCGGTACCGCTCGCGCCAAGCAAATTTGGTTTCCCATTTGTTACTTGGTGTTCTGTATTCCCTTTGGTGAAGAACTAGTACCGGCGCTGCAGGATATTACCGCCGATCTGTCTATGGTCATGCTGTCACTGTCAGGCATTGCGGCTTATCGCGACGGGCTCTACATTACCATCCCTAACGGGCAGTTTGTGGTGGCAGAAGCCTGTTCCGGCATCCGTTTTTTGATTTCCAGTTTGGCGCTGGGCACACTCTTTGCGTACCTACAATTTGCGAAGCTCTGGAAACGTGTCGCGTTCGTGGGCTTTTCTTTTATTTTCCCCATCATTGCAAACGGTATTCGCGCCTACGGCATTATTGTCATTGGTTATTTAAGTGATATGAAACATGCCACGGGGGCGGACCACCTCGTGTACGGCTGGTTGTTCTTTAGCATCGTGATTATCTGTATTTTTATGACCGCGAGTTTTTTCGCCGATCCCCCCGAAGCAACATCCCAGCACGCGGTGTCTAGCAACGCACAAAGTCAGCACAACAGCAAATCTATCGGGCTCTTGTCAGCGTTGCTTGTATGTATTGCGCTGTGGGGCCAAAGCATTCAACAACCCACGGCCAATGTGGAAGATACCTCTGCGTTATTAGCCGAAACCATGGTCACAAAAGATCACCTTCCTCGTGCTTATTGGGGGATCCAATTCCCCTATTCCAGCCATGACAAGCTCGCCACCAATGAAAACGGGGACACGTACTTTTACACCGCTCGCTATGCCCTCAATCAAACCCAAGGCGAGTTAATCAGCAGTGAAAACAGCCTGTATGACAAAGAATCCTGGTCGTTGCACTCCACCCAGCCTCTCCCTTTGGGTAATGATACGGACGCAACAACTCTCTCGTTAATCGACCAAAATGGTCGCACGATGGAAGTCATCTACTGGTATTGCATCAATGATTTTTGTACTAGCGATCCTTTAGCACTAAAACTGTATAAGGCAGGGCATCTTATTACCGGTGGTGATGGGTATGCCGATGTGTTTGCGATTGCGAGCCGAAAAGGCGCACAAGCGCAACATTATGCCAAACGCTGGCAACAAGCCGCGCAACGCACGGCGGAGTAACCGCAACATACGGATCAATGCTATCGGCTATCGCGTCAAGGAGGAATACCATGTGTGGCATTTCAGGCATCTTCAACCTACATTGCTCTCAGCCCATCGATGGTGAGTTACTGAAGCGCATTAACCGGCTACAACAACATCGCGGCCCCGACGATGAAGGCTATTATCTAGATCCACATGCGGCACTTGCTCATCGGCGCCTCTCTATTATCGATTTATCCGGTGGCCACCAACCGTTGTTCAACGAAGATAACAGCGTGGTCGTGGTGTTCAATGGCGAGATTTACAACTTCCGCGAATTGGCCGATGAACTGAAAGCATTAGGGCACCAATTTCGCACCTTGAGTGATACCGAAGTGATTGTGCACGCGTGGGAAGCGTGGGGGGAAGACTGTGTCCGCCGTTTCAGGGGCATGTTTGCTTTCGCCGTCTGGGATACCAATACACGCACGCTGTTTATCGGCCGTGACCGATTGGGCAAAAAGCCCTTGTTTTATACCGTGACCGAGCAGGGCCAGTTTGTATTTGCCTCTGAACTAAAAGTACTTATCGGTCATCCGGCAGTGAATAAACAGCTACGCCCCGAAATGGCGGAAGAGTTTTTCATGTATGGCTACATCCCCGACCCATTCAGTGCTTATCAGCATATTTTCAAACTTGAGGCCGGGCACACTCTGACCCTGCACCCCAACAGTACGGTTGCCTCCAAACAATATTGGGATTTAACGACGCCCTCTCACATACTCAGTTGGGAAGACACCCAGCAATCATTGGTCGAAAAACTCAGAGAAGCGGTCAACATACGTTTAATGGCGGATGTTCCGCTCGGGGCCTTTTTATCTGGCGGCGTGGATTCGAGTGCCATTGTTGCACTGATGGCAGAACTGCAATCGACCCCCGTCAACACCTGCTCGATTGGGTTTGATGAACGTGACTTTGATGAAAGCACCTACGCGCAACAAGTCGCAGAACGCCATCACACGCATCATTGGCAAGAAATTGCCAGTCCGCATGATGTCAGCCTGATTGATAAATTGGCTGACATTTATGATGAACCCTACGCTGACAGTTCAGCCCTGCCAACTTACAAAGTGTGTCAACTCGCCCGTCAGCAGGTAAAGGTCGCGCTTTCTGGCGATGGGGGGGATGAGATTTTCGGCGGCTATCGTCGTCACCGCATGCACCTTGCCGAACAACGATTGCGTAACGCAATCCCGCAGCCTATTCGTAAACCCTTATTCGGCACCCTTGGTTGCCTCTACCCCAAAGCCGATTGGGCACCACAGCCTTTGCGCGCAAAAACGACGTTTCAATCATTAGCGATGGACATGGTGGAAGGCTATGCCAGCAGTGTTTCAAAAATCCGTGCCGCAGAACGGCATAAACTCTTCAGTCCGGCGTATAACCGACAATTAAACGGCTATAACGGCATCGATATTTTGCACCAGCATGCCAAACGTTTACCAACCGATGACCCACTCAAGCAGATCCAATATCTGGATTTTAAAACCTGGCTGCCTGGCGACATTCTCACGAAAGTCGACCGAGCCAGCATGGCGCATGGGCTCGAGGTTCGTGCCCCTTTGCTAGACCATGAATTCATTGAGTGGGCCTACAGTATCAATAGCCGCAACAACATCAAAGGCAACGAGGGTAAGTACGCCTTCAAAAAATCGCTTGAAGGCCGCGTTAGTAATGACATTCTGTATCGACCAAAAATGGGCTTTGGCATGCCCATTGCTCACTGGTTCCGAACAACGCTACAACCCAGTTTGCACCAAAATGTCCTGTCTGAGGCCATGTGTGACAGCGGATTCTTTAATGTGGATTGGCTAAAAAAAATGGTGCATGACCACCAGCACGGTTACCGTGACCACGGCGTCTCTCTCTGGTGCTTACTGATGTTTTCTCAATTTATGGTGAGGCAATAAGTATGCAATTACTCACAATCACCACCTTATATCCCAATGCTAACGATACGAAGCACGGTATCTTTGTGGAAAATCGACTTCGTCATTTGCAAAAGCACCATCCTGATGTCGGGTGCACAGTGATTGCGCCGGTGCCTTGGTTTCCGTCCAGTCACCCACGCTTTGGGGAATATGCCCGTTATGCCGATGTACCACGGCAAGAAACCCGGCATGGCATCACGATTTATCACCCTCGTTATCTGGCGGTCCCTAAAATCGGGATGCAATTGCTGCCCGTCACACTCCATCATTGCATCCTTAAACAAGTTCGCGCTTTGTTAAAACAAGGGGAGCATTTTGACTGTATTGATGGGCACTATTTTTATCCCGAAGGGGTCGCGGTAGAAAAAGTGGCGGCGCAGGTTAACCTGCCATTTACCATGACAGCGCGCGGCACCGATATTAATCTTATTCCGTCGTTCCCTCGCCCCCTGCGCCAGATACAGCAGGTGTTTAGGCACAGTCACCATAATCTGGCGGTGTGTGAGGCATTACGCCAAACCATGATTTTGCACGGGGCCAATCCGGCCTCGACCACCACTGCCCGCAATGGCGTAGATTTAGCCTTATTTCCGTTTGTCGATCACCACCAACAACACGCATTGCGCACTGAATTAGACTTACCCGTTGATCGCCCCCTCTTTATTTCCGTTGGCTGGCTCATAGAACGAAAGGGACACCATTTAGTGATTGAGGCCATGCAGTCTCACCCTGAAGCCATGCTGCTGATCGCCGGAACCGGTCCCAACGAAAAAGCCTTGAAACAGCAAGCCCAGCAACAAGGAATGGGCGATCGTATTCGCTTTCTTGGCGGGGTCGACCAACCTACCTTGGCCCGTTATTTTGCAGCCTGCGACCTCTCCATTCTGGCCTCTGACCGAGAAGGCTGGGCCAATGTGTTACTAGAGTCGATGGCCTGTGGCACACCGGTCGTCGCCACCAATATTTGGGGCACACCGGAAGTGGTTAACTGTCCAGAAGCCGGTATATTGGTTGAACGTGATGCCGTCAGTTTGGCCAAGGGCATCGAGACACTATTACATCAACGCCCCGACCGCCAAGCAACGCGCCATCACGCAGAACGGTTTTCTTGGGAAGATACCGCCCACTTGCTCTATCACCTTTTTGAGCAAATCATTGCCTCCACGACGCCCTCATCATCTGCGGCACCGCACACCTCTTCCCCATCACCGCATAAGGATATGGCCTCATGAAAATTCTTTATCACCATCGTGTGGCATCACGAGATGGTCAGTTTGTTCACATTGACGCCATCATTCACGCCTTACGGCAACAAGGCCATGAGGTGATCGTGGTGGCGCCAGAGATCAGTGAAAACACAGATTTTGGTGATAATGGCGGCTGGGTGTCCACACTGCGCCGTCGGTTACCCGGGGCGGTGGCAGAGCTGTTGGAGTTTGGCTATAGCCTGTATGATTTCATCGCGTTATACCGTGCGATTAAACAGCATCAACCGGATGCTATTTACGAGCGTTATAACCTCTTTTTACCCTCCGGTATTTGGGCGAAAACCTGGTTTAATCTGCCCTTAATCCTCGAGGTCAATTCCCCCTTATTCCAAGAGCGTCACGATTACACGGGCATTCATCTACCTATGTTAGCGCGCTGGTCGGAATACTATACGTGGCGTAACGCCGATCATGTTTTGCCCGTTAGCCATGTTCTCGCTGGGTACTTGTATGATGCAGGCGTACCTTCTTCTCGCGTAACAGTGATCCCAAACGGTATTGACACGGCACACTTTTATCCTGACTTACCGGCCTCTCGTATGCCTGAATTTGACGGGAAAACCGTGATTGGTTTTGTGGGTTTTTGTCGGGAATGGCACCGATTAGATGCCGTTATGGCGCGTATCGCCGCATTGAATGACCCGACCATCCAGTTACTGATCATTGGGGACGGCCCCGTGTTAGACGATCTCAAAGCGCAAGCCAAAGCCCTTCAGATCACCGAACAAACCCATATCACTGGCTTGGTGCCTCGCGATGCCATGCCTCAATGGCTGGCACAAATTGACATTGCCTTGCAACCGGCGGTCACCCCTTGGTGTTCCCCCTTAAAACTCATCGAATATTTGGCGGCGGGTAAAGCCATTGTGGCGCCAGATGCCGATAACATCAAAGAGCTGCTCACCGATGATCATAACGCTTTGTTGTTTAAAAACGGTGATATGGAAAGCATGCTGGATGCGATTGAAACCTTGATCACATCACCGACATTGCGTGATCGCCTACGCCAACAAGCCAGCCAAACCATTCAAGAGAAGCAGTTAACATGGGACAGTAATGGCCAAAAGATCGTCCACCTGCTGACGCAGGTGTGCACAGAATCCGCGATCACGATTGAGCAACGCTCATAAGGATGCATCATGACCCAGTCAGTGGTTCACATTGTTCACGGCTTTCACATTGGCGGATTGGAAAAGTTGATCGTTAACTGTATCAACAAGATGGGTGAACAGTATCAGCACACCATTATCAGCCTGACCACCATCGGCGATGATATCGTGCAGCAACTGCAATACCCTGTCACGATGATTACATTGCATAAACCTGCCGGTAACAGTGTGCGTTTATATCCAACGATCTACCGCCATCTACGCCAAATTCAACCTGATATCGTACAAACTTATAACCTTGCCACCATTGAATACCAATGCGTGGCGGCAGCAGCGCGTGTCTCCGTCCGTATCCATGCTGAACATGGTCGTGACACCTACGACCCGTTCGGAAAAGTAAAAAAATACCGTTACCTCCGCCGGCTCTGTGCCTGCTTAATTCATCGCATGGTGGCCGTGTCTGATGATCTCTACCAGTGGCTCGCCAACGATGTGGGCATACCGAAAAAGAAACTCCTTTTGATTCGCAACGGGATCAATACCGATCACTTTCAGCCGGCGATGCCGTTATCTTTCGTCAAGCCCGATCCTGACGCTGAGCCTGACTATGACGATATCCCTCGCACAGAAGAGAACAATGTCGTCTCTTTCCCCCCGACATTCACCTTTGGCCATGTTGCTCGGCTGCAAAGTGTTAAAAACCAGCAATTACTGATCGGGGCTTATCAAGAAGCATGTCGGCAGAGTCCGACATTCGCCCAAGACACCCAATTGGTATTAGTGGGTGATGGTGATCAACGGCCTGCGTTAGAGCAGCTCGTGGTGCAATCGCCCCCCGGCACGCATATCCACTTCGCCGGCAGCCAAACCGATATGCGAGCCCAATATGCCCGCTTTGATGCCTTTGTCTTGTCTTCTATTGCTGAAGGGATCCCACTGACGTTATTGGAATCAATGTCGATGGGGATTCCTCATATCGTGACCAACGTCGGCGGAATTGGTGAAGTGATCATCGAAGGCTGTACCGGTATCGGTGTGCCCTCTGAAAATCAAGCCGCGCTAACAACGGCATTGTTGGAATTTTATCACCAGAAGAATCAACTACCGGATATGGGCGCATCGGCACGCCATCGCATCGAGCAAGACTTCAGTGAACATAACATGGTAGAAGCGTATAAATCACTTTACCGAGCTTAACGGCCATCACACTTAATAGCCTCAGTCACCACGTACCACGTTATTAAAAAACCACAACAGCCATTTAATTAGAAAACATTAATTAGAAACCATAGTAAAAGCCGACAACTTGTCGGCTTTTGTTTTCTGCTTTGATGATACATACCGTTATTAAAAATGCCGTTCATGCGTCACATTATCATGTTGCTTGAAATATTCATTCGCCAGCATGTAGTCATCAAAGATACCAATATCAATGAAATAACTGTCTGACTTCTGACTGACCACCTCAAGGGATCGTGCTGCCGCCCCTTCGAGAAACGCTTTTTCAAACGAGAACGTCTGCAATGGGCTCGACGAAAATTCACTGCCACGCAGCAAATAAATCCCCGCATTAATGTAACCAGACGCACTGCGTTTCTTCTCTAAGAAACCAATTACACGGCTCTCTTGATCTAACTGCGTTGTGCCATAGCGACTGGTGTTATGAAGATATTTAATGACCATTACGATATTGGCATCCGACAACTGCCGACGCATCCCGCTTAAATCAAATTCACAATAACTGTCACCATTCACGACCAGCAAGGTTTTCTGTTCGAGTTGGCATTGGCGCACCGCATTCACAATCGCGCCCCCCGTCCCAAGCGGTTCATCTTCCACGCTATACTCAATGGCGACGCCGCGGTATGAGGCACCAAAATAGTGCTCAATCACATCCCGTAAGTAGGACACAGCAAGCACAATGCGTGATACGTTTTGCTCAACTAAATTATCCAACACACGCTCAATGAAAGGGCGACCAGCCACATCCACCATGGGCTTCGGCTGGGATTTGGTCATATCCCCTAATCGTGTGCCGAGCCCACCACAAAGCACGATAGCAACAATGTCATCCTGCGTAGCCATTGAAATACTCCTTCTCCACATAACCACAAATCATGTGGCCAATCAGAATATGGGTCTCTTGGATGCGGGGCGTATCAGATGACGGCACAGCAATGCACAAATCACTGGCATGTTGTATTTCACCGCCCTGTCCCGCTAACCCAACAGCAGTAATCCCATGTTCACGCGCATAAGCCATGGCTTTGAGGATGTTCGGCGAATTGCCAGATGTCGTAATACCGATGAAGATATCCCCCGGCAGGCCATTGGCTTGCAACTGCCGTTCAAACAACTTCTCGAACCCGTAGTCGTTCCCTATCGCCGTGAGCACCGACGTATCAGTGGTTAATGCCATCGACGGCAAACCGGGGCGATCAAAGTTAAATCGACTGACAAACTCCGCCGCAATATGTTGCGCATCGGCGGCACTCCCCCCGTTACCGGCTAAAATAACTTTATTACCGCGCTTATATGCAGCTAAACAGAGATCCGCGACTTCCCCGATGGTCGCCATCACTTCAGGGGATTCCACCAACCGTTGTTTCACCGCAATAGACTGGACAATGCTTTGCTGAAAATACGTTAAACTTTCCATGATTGGGTTCCTTCTTGAGTAAATTTAAACGGATGGACCGTCCCTTCTAAATCCTCTAACGCATTCTCAACGGCAATGCGTTTCAGTGGATCGACAAAGAGCATCATAAATCCGCCGCCACCGGCACCTGATATTTTCAGCGACGTGGCCCCCGCACTCATGGCGCGATCTTCAATTTGCTCAATCAGAGGTGTTGATATGGCGGGCGACGTGGCTTTTTTGGCTACCCACGATTCCTGAAATAAATGCGACATACCGGAGATATCGGAATGCAGTAATCGCTCTTTCATCTCAAACGCCAATTGCTTCACCTCATGCATGGCTTGCAACGGTTTCTCTGTATTACCCGATGTGGTTTTTACCTGATCATCAATGATTTTCGCTGATGAACGAGATACGCCGGTAAAATACAATAACAACTGGGTTTCCAGCTCATTAAGAATCGACCGTCGGATCCGCAATGGATTCACCAACACTTTATTTTCATCGTGAAATTCCATGAAATTGAAACCACCAAACGTGGTCGCGTATTGGTCCTGCTTTCCGCCAGAGAGCTGGCAATCAACCCGTTCAATGTCATACGCGAGTCGTGCAATATCATATTCACCCAGCGGTAAATTCAGCAATTTCTGATAAGCGCTGATCATGGTAACAACCATGGTCGATGAAGAGCCCAATCCACTGCCAGGAGGGGCATCGCAATGGGTATAAACGTTAAGTGATAACGGGTTGCCATTGTTATATTCAGAAATAACACGGTTATATACTGCTTTATGCAATAATAACCGACCGTCTAACGGTAATTGTCCCGTTAAATCAGAATGAAAATGTTCATCAATATCTTGCGCATAAAAGGACACGCCTTCAATATCATCATCCATTTCAATAGTACAGTGGGCATACATGTCAATGGTCGCATTGAGCACGCACCCCCCGTATTTATCACAGTAGGGGGACAGATCGGTCCCTCCGCCTGCTAATCCTAATCTCAGTGGTGAACGTGAGCGTACAATCATTGACAAGCCCTCTGTCAGTGTTAAATAAATGACAAGACCACAAAAAATTACAACAACTATTTTAGAGTGGTAGAGCAAATGAATTTATGCAAGAAAATGTCGGACGATGGGGAGTACGGGGTTATCCTCTTTTAAAGACACCCCATCCGCCCTGCTATCCCGCATGCTGAGGTTGCTCAGATGCCGTAACCTGTCGCTTTTCTTTTTTGATCTCATCGAGTGACTCTCGCATCGATAAATCCAATGCAATCGCCACCGCAATAAACGACCAACACGCTTCCGCATAAGGCAACGACAACGCGGCGCCTGACACACAATACGCCACTATGGATAATTTCAGCATACCTGCAAGGTTGTATTGCCATCGCAGTCGCTCAAGGTCTTTTACTTTTCGCATAATATTACTTAACGTGAAATACGCGACGCTAATGACCCCCAAGAAGAGCCCTAAGCCCAAGAAACCATGATCCCCAAGCACCTGAAAATAGATACTGTGTGCCGCCCACCCTTTTTCTCCGGGTTCAGGGGATTCAATGAAGGATAATTTCTCAAAATCCCCTGCCACCGAACGCCAAACATAGCCAAACTGCATTGAGCGGAATCCGCCCCCCACCATTGGGCGTTCCATGGCCATCAATGTGTACATTTTCCACGCTTTCACCCGAATCATAAATGATCCGTCTTCTTCCGCATTTTCTATTGTATTCATACGGTTGAACCATTTTTCAGGTAAAAACTGCAGAGCAAGGAGCGTTAATACACCGAACCCGACCAGCGTGAGTATTTTCCGTTTACTCTTGATCCAGAAGAACCCACCCACACACGTTAGTCCGATAAATCCGCCTCGAGACTGAGTACCCAATACCGCTAAGACGCATAAAATCAAGATGGTGATAAGTCCGATACGATACAGTTTTTGTTTGTATTGCCCCAATAGGTAAACCACGACAGGCATCACCATACACAGGGCTAACGCAAAATGATTATTGTCGGATAAAATATTATTGCTCGGCCCTTTTATGTGGTGCCCTCCTGCCGTGGCCATGAATTTAAGTCCTTCGACAACCCCCATAAACCCCAGTGAGAACACATATGCCATTAATAAATAGTTGAAATGATTTCTTGATTTAATAATCAAAAACATAAATAGCATCATTAATATTGTTTTTGAAAACTTCACCCATTCATTAAACACATAGTCGGGATCCGCCACCGTAAACACCGTTGTCAATGTGACGTGGGCAAAAAACAGAAAAAATACAATTAATAATGGCGTTGACCGTAACGCACGTTTATCCGGAGAGGCCACGTACATAATAAATGTCAGTAGCACAAAGAGGCTATTGAAGCTGATTCCTGCAGCAAAACCATGTAACCAGTATTTAGGAACAAAAAGCCCCGTCCATAACCACAACGTGACCGCGACATACGGCTTACGCAGCGCCAAAAGGACTAAACAAACAATGACCAGTACAAATACGAGGTCCCTCATTCGTTATCGTCCTTATCATCATCTTTTATCGATAAATGAGTCACTAGAATGAATGCGATTAAGGCGACTAAAAAGAGAATGGACTCCATTTAATTCTCCTTTTGAAGTGTTACGCTGATTTTCTTATGAAGATAAGCATACGTAAAATCACAACATTCCCAGTAATAGACAAATTTCTGGCGAAACAAATAAGCCAATAAACCGAACACGCTGATATACAATATACACCCCGTCAGTATCGCAAAAACTAATTGTGCAATGACGTTATCCATTGAGGTCACCACTTCATGCGCCCCAAAGTACATCACGACACTCGCCACCAATGGAATCGCAAACAGTGATGCCAAATCAAACACGGCAATGTTCAAAATGCGGTAATTCAGAAACAGTAGCCACCCTAAAAAACCAACCCCGACCCACATTCTTAGCTCGGCGAGTTCTTGTACGGTGGATGAACGGTGCAGAAAAAATACCGTGGCGATCACAACAATGGCGATAATGTCGGATAACATCAAAACGCCCAATTTCTTTTTCACGGTTAACGCGGTATTGATCAAGCCGTGTGTGGCCATCACAATCATCAAACATGAGATGCTCACAATCAAGGCCTCTGCATCCTGCCATTCATCGCCCAAAATAATATCGGTAAAAGGTCCGGCGATGGCCATCATGCCAAAAGCACAAGGAATAACGATCAGCAAATTTAAACTCATCTGCTTCAATAATCGGTACTGAAACATTAATGGGTTGTCATGCAATTTGGCTAAAACGGCAAATAATCCCCGGTTAATCGGGCCAACGATTTCGACATAAGATAACCAAGCAAATTCCGTCGACACATTGTAGACCCCCACACTGCGGGTACCCACTAGATTACCGAGAATCAACACGTCGATACGAGAACGCAAGTAACCAAAAATAGATGAAAAATACAGCCATTTTGAGAAGTTCCACTGCTTATGCCAATAACGGCATGACAACTTTGGCCAATAAGGGCACATGACATAGCCCAGTATGATTTCCGTAGTATTGAGAGCGATCACCCCAATGATCAACGCCCAATATGACTGCAAATAAATGGCCAAGCTGATAGAAACCACCGTACCCACGGTTTTGGCGATCATGGTATTGACCAGCAGCAATTTGAAATTGTAATTTTTTTCCTCTACATCAAGCGCCACATTACGCAGCCCCAATAACAGGGGAATAAAAGAAGTTGCTCGTATCACATCCCCCATCGCCGCATTGTTGACATAATCAGCAATGAGATCGGCCGAACAAAATAATAGCGCAGACGCAAAGCCTTTCAGCACCAACCCTAACGTCCATACACTATCCAATTCCCGTTTTGACATCTTGCCCTGTGTGATTACAAATTTATTGGTTCCCATGTGGGAGAAAGCTTCAAATAACGACACAAAAAATGTCGCCAGCGCGGCAATACCGAAATCTTCTGTTCCGAGTAATTTCAGCAGGATAAGGGTGTTGACGAGACCGATACCTCGGCTATACCAATTACAGATCAATGCCCATTTAGCACTGTGCATCAGTCCGTCTTGATCGGATATTGCCATTCATCTTCCCTATTGATTGGTGTCACTCATACCCGTGGATAATGTCACTCGCCTCATACAAGATCTTGCATGGCTTGCGTCGCAATACGCCGGTATGCCCCCCTCTGGTATCGACAAGTCCCCATGAAATGAATCAATGACGCTTCATCGTGCGGATGTTCTGTGGGGGGAAACATAAAGGTTTGATATTTCGGCCAAGGCAAGACATGGGCCCCTTTCGCCGATGAGACAATCACATTGGAAGCAACTTGTTCCGAGCCCCACGTGTTCCATTTATCTTCGCCTAGCGCCTGAGTCATCTGCGCCGAAAACTGCTTCAACAGGGGCAAATATTGGGTTCCCGCAGGCAACCCCACGAACGCGGCACACCCACGAAAATACGAGGCCGTCGTCTGTTGAAAAAGCGGCAACCCCGCAAACTCTTGCTCTGAGCGCCCTTGAATGTGGCATTCCCCCCAATGCTTGGCGATCGAGGACATCTCATTCATTGACAGTGGCACAGACCATTCCGGGGAGCCTAATAAGAAGGCATCATTGTGCACAATGGCCACCAACACTTCAGCTATATCACCATTCACCACAATGTCGGCATCCAATTGGATCACATAGTTATCTTCCGCCAGGGTTAACAGCGTCACCAAGCGTTCCCAACAGTTCCCCCGCGGTAGCCCAGTCATATCCACATCGGCATATTCATGAATTACCAAATGCGGTAAGTGATGCTGTAACGTTGCCCTATCGCCGGTTGTTAATGACCCATCATTTAAGATGTGCACTTGCGACACAGGACACCGCTGCAAAAGGGTTTTGACTGCCACCAAGTAGTCATTCACCACCCGATGCCCAATCATAGAAAACACCAAGACTGGCGTTTCCGACTGGCACGTTACCGGTTCAGAGTGAAGAATTTTGACCAACTGCTTGTCACAAAATACTTTACCGACTGTGCGCGTTATTCTGTCAATCCAGTGGTGCATCGTGCCGCCCTCCATGTCACTGACGCACAGATGGAAAACATCGAATTAGCGTCATTTTTAAGCATGGCACAAAACAAAAAAACACCATAATGCAACGCCTCATATTATGGGCATTGGTATATATTTGTTAGATGGTGTGTAATCCACGCGCTTGTTTCTTGCAGAGATAAACCAATCAAAAGGCAAATACGTGAAAAAAATCTTTAAAAAATATGTCTTTGCCTGTGGGGTGCTTTTTAACATCGTGCTTCTCGCTGTCAGCGTAAAAGGCGCCGCGCATGTCGGGAGCCGAGTGAGTAATTTAGGTGAGCTGTTTCATTACTCGGCAGAATGGGTGAAGCCCTACTCCGCCTCATCCGCCCAGTTATTACTGTCTCTGTCAGAACGCGTCACGACCCAGCATGCGTTCGAGCAGCACTTTACGCCGCGCAATTGGCCCAATATAGGTCCTGCAGCGAACAGCGATCCCCTTCCTCCCTCTTCAATGATAACGGTGAGCACCAGTCAGGGACTTCTGTCAGCTTTACGCGATGTGCTTCCGGGACAAACCATTGTGATTGAAAATGGCCGCTATGAACTAAAAGGTAAACGCTTCAATATCAGCTCAAAAACCGCCAGTGCCTCGGCACCGATTCGGGTTATGGCGGCCACTCGTGGCCAAGTCACCCTCGCACTCAATAGCCGAGAAGGCATTGTCATTAACCAGCCACACTGGCAGATTGAAGGCATTCAGTTTATCGGCGCCTGTGAGCAGCATAGCCAGTGTGATCATGCCTTACATATCGTCGGCGATGCCGATTACACACAAGTGGCACACAACACGTTTTATGATTTTAATGCCGCTATAAAAATCAACCAGCAGGATGCCAATTATCCCGATAATGGCTTGATTAATAACAATGTGTTTGGTGCGACCTCCCCACGCAACACCCACCTTTCTGTTACCCCTATCAACCTTGACCATGGCAGTGACTGGGTCATCAAAAAGAACATTATTCATGATTTCATTAAATTGGGCGGCAACCGCGTCAGTTATGGGGCGTACATGAAAGGGGGCATTCAGGGGGGCGTATTTGAACAAAACTTAGTAATCTGCAATACAGGGAAAGAAAGCTATCCGGGTAGTCAGGTCGGGCTCTCATTTGGTGGCGGTGGTATGCAAAAAGATCACCGCAGGGATAAAGCCGATTATGAAGTGACGGAAGCGGTGATGCGTAACAATCTTATTCTGCATTGCAATGATGTGGGCATTTATAGCCAGCGCGCATCGTCAGTCACGATTAATAACAATACTCTCTATAATACCGCGGGCATCGATGTGCGGTTCCCAATATCGAGTGCCACCGTTTACAACAACATTTTAAACGGACGGATTAAGCCGCGTGATGCAGCCCATATCGATACCATTAACAATCTCGTGTCGCCGGCATCCTTTCTGCGACAGAGTAATGCACTCAATGCTATTTTTACCGCGCCACAAAATGGGGTGTTTTCCGTCATCAACCCTGATGCGTTATTTGATTATGCATTAGAAGCCAAACCAACAACGCAGACCGTGTATGATTTTTGCGGCAATCGCGTTCATCAAGGCACAGCCTACATCGGGGCGATTTATCAAGATAAAGCCTGCTTTTCGGCTAACTGACCGTCGTGGCGGGCTCTACCCCCTCACTGACCCAGCTGCGGCTTTTCAGCAGTGTGCGGCAACGAACATACGCATCCTGACATTGCAGCAGCAATTCCTCATCGATATCCAGAGCGGTGCTGTCCCCTTTCTTCTGTAGCACTTTGCCGGAGAGAATATTCTCTGAGCTGTCTCCGGCCGTTTTCTTCCCTGTCTGCGCAAACTGTTTATAGGTGGTTTCAAAAGGGGAATCCAAACCAATATAGCGTTGGATCTCGCCCAATACCGTTTCTGTATCAGAGATCAACGCCTCCGCATCGTAGTACAAATACGCATTGTCTCCTTCAAAGGCCATCGCAAAATCTATGATCCCCTGAATACGCTCACAATAATATACCGCGGCATTATGCTGCTCTGTGAACGGGTGCTCTGGGTGTTTTGAACGGTACAGCTTCACAATACTATTAATGGTGGCTATTGGCTCTCTGATTGAGAAAAGGCATTTTACATTTTGATGGCCGAGCAGTGCTGGGTTGACACCATGATCGTTGTGTAACAACTTATCAAAATAAATGGGCGTTAAAGGTTCAGATACATTTTGCTCATGAAATATAAACTTCTGATTTATCAAACTCTTCCAGCTGTAATACCCAATGTGCATTTCATAGTATCCAGAGATATCATCATGACTGCCGATTAGGTGAGAGACAACACTGGTATTGGCTCGCATGTGGCTGATCAAAAAGACATGCTGTGTCGGCAACAACAATCGTGCTTTGGTAACGGCATCTTTTACATCAATCATCTTTATCGTCCCTCTTCAATGGCAGCGGAATGACTTTTATGGCTAAACAATTTTCTACCCGCTAAGTAATGGCAATACAGCAACCACTTGATTGAAAAGCCATCGGCCAGAGCCTGCCAAGCATACGAAAAGGCACGGTGGTACTTCCCCTGTTCAGCAAAAGCTTCCGCAATAAACTTGAACTGAACACTTTTCCCATAGCGACAATGTTGAATAATTTCAGATCGCACACTGTGCAATATGCCTTTCTCATACACCCTTAATTGATACAGCCGCTTTTCAAATACAGTGACAGCGGTCGACATGTTTTTATCATCATTTTTATCTGGGATATTGTGGTATGACACAAAGGCCGGATCATAAAGAATATAATCTGCTTTATCGATGGATCGGATATAAATATCGCGGTCACATTCATAACGGATATTTTCATCCATGCCACCGATATACTGATAAAAATCACGCTTGAATATGGAGCAATTCAAGTGCGCAAACCCCTGACTGTCGAGTAAGGTTTGAGTATCTACAGGGTAAGCACTGTTGTTCTCTTTCAGGATAAACTCCTTCTTTTCTATCAAATCTTCAATCCAGACATTACTCTCATTCTGCGTACCATCAGAAAAGAATGCCTTTTGATTGGAGTAGTACAAATCAATCCGCTTTCCTAACAGATTATTATTGGCACGCGTCAAGTATGCATCATCGGTCCAATAGTCATCATCATCCAAAAAACAGAGGTACTCCCCTTTGGCGGCTTGTGCGCCAAAATTCATTGAATAGCTTTGTCCATGTCCATTGGCGCGCTGAACCAACGAGTAGAACGTCACATTGGCATGTTTTTCAATGATCGCTTCGTACTGCGTGACATACTCATCATCACTGCCGTCATTCACGACGATAACTTCTTTGTCTTCAAAGTGCTGACTTAGCACTGAGTTTAGCGCTAACTCGAATAATGCAGGTCGATTACGCGTTGGGATGATCACTGAAAAAAAAGGTGAATGCGATTTAACCATAATGCCCTCCGGTAGCATTGAGATTGGCTGGTGTCACCATTTCCGAATTCGGTACTCCCTTAAACCATTTAATGAAGTCAACCGTTGTGGTGGTAAACGCTTGCTGCTCATCCGCACTAGAAACATAAGGGGTCATACCCGGTTTCACCGTGGGAGAATGAAAAGACATAATGAGGTGCTCATGACCCAGACGAAGTTGATTTTCAACGGCGGTGATCATATCTGCTAACCCCGTTCCCTCTGGTGATAAACGATAGGTTTTTACCCCGAGAAATTTTTTCACCACTCGGCTCGCCAAGTCGTTGTTATTGAGTAACATTGGGGTGCTATTGAGTACCTTTGTTAATGGCGGAAAAGCCGAGTACCGACAGCAGGTATGCGGAAGATAGGTGATCGCCCCCTCCTGAAACATTTGGTTATTATAATGCCGGAAATCGGGTCCCTCTTGATGAGTGAAATCAGTAAATGCACTGATGCTCAGATCGACCCGGTAGCCTAACCGCTTCAAAATACCCGCGGTGTTGTAACCAATGCCATAACGCCCAGCTAAATACGTCACTGGCCGTTGCCCCGTCACGTCTTCTATCGCATCCGTCAGTGTTTTCAGTTTTTCATATTCCAACTCTGCCGTCAGGTTGCCCGGATAAGAGAGGATGTTGGCTACTTCGCCATTTTTACTATGTTCATCGAACGGCGGCGTCACCCACGGATGTAGGTGCGTGGCAAACTCAATATGTTCTTTGCCGTAACGTTGACAATGGGCAATCACTTGCTGGCCACCGTCACTGGTGACAAACGGGTAATCCATCGCTAACGTGACTTTGGCCCCCACCGCCAACATGTCATCAATTAACGTAATTAATTCAACATGGTGTGTGACTTGGTCTTGATGTTGCTTGAACCCTCCCGACCAATCAAACTCTTCTTCTGCATGAATAACAACGGCAAGTTTAGCGACCATACACATCCCTCTGATAACATCTCAACAAGTAGGCAATTGCACGCTCAATTTGGGTATAACACGTTGTAACGCCCTCCATACCGTGACCATAAGGGTCTGCGACTTCATGTTGCATCGCCGCGCGCAGCGGAATCAAATCGGCCAAGCAAAACGCATTCGCAATATCGTAACTGGCGGCGATCGTGCTGCCATTTCGCTCATCAAAATAGAAGACAATATCGTCATCAAGCAGGTCGCACTGACGCAAACACTTAGATCGGTGCTGATCGAGGCGGTAGTTAAAATGCTGTGCCGCCGCTTGAGCTTCCTCTGGGCTTTGCCGATTTTCAGGCACATGAAAGCCAAAGGATTCGACATCACACACCGCCATATCACGTTCAAACAGCGATTTACACACCTGCTCTGCAAACGGGCTCCGCATAATGTTGCCATAGCAAATAAACAGAATGCGACGACGGGGGTTAGCCTTAAACAACGCTTTTAATCGTGACTGTGTACGCACACTGCGGTATTTCAATAACAACGGGAAACGGCGGCATACGCCCAGTGCAATTTGCTCCGCAATCGCCATCACCTCGCGTAAAAAGGGGACAGGATCTCGCCACGTAAAGCTGTCGATACGCTCGCGCCCTAAGGCGATCCGTCCATACTGCATCAATCGCTGGCTGATCGTCCGTATACCGGATTCACGCCGTAGCTGGTAGAAATCGGCGGTTAACGCACGCGCATAACGATGCAAGGGATACGTCATGATAGGCTGGCTCGGCAATTGACCGTCCAGCAGGTATTGCGCATACACTGCAGGGAAATCGACACCGCAATACGCCGCTAAGGGCAATGACCCCCAAAAGCGGGCATTGACCTCCACCAAGATCCAGGAGCGCGTGTCAGGATTGCGCCGAAATTCAAACATGGCCACACCGGTAAACGTGGTTTCACGACACATCGCAGCCACCGCAGCCAATTGGTCAGGATCATGCGGTATGCTTTTTCGGTAAGAGCTCCCGCCCCCATGTTTAGGCTCGGCTTCACGTTGATGCGAAAACGCCATCTGAAGATGGCCATCCACGGAAAATACTGACAAGCCTTCACCGCAACCGGAAAAGAACGCCTCTACCATCACCGTATCCGCCGCTGGTGACACCTGATTAAAGTCCTCATCATTATGAATAATGCTGACATTCTGGCGTTTATTGAGCCCCTCTTCGTCAAATGACTGCAGCGGCTTAATCACAAAACTGTCGCCAAATTCATGTGCCAAACGGGGATAACTTTCTTCGGATAGCGTGACTAATCGACCATGCGCAATAGGCACGTCGCATGCGATGGCCAATTGTTTGGTTTTCCATTTATCAAACAACGCCGTTAATGCGATATCGTTGGCAATGGCCAGTTTTGTCTTTTCTGGTAAGGTCTCTTTGACAGACCACAAGGGATAAATCGACCGCTCATCACAGGGAATAATCACATCAAACTGATACCGTTCAATCAGTTGCTGTACAGCCTCTAACCATTGCGATTGAGAATACGCTTGGTAGTTATAAAATTTTGCCATTGTGATATACCGGCTCGAGAGCGCGGGACTGGTGCGGTCGTAACACACAACGTGCACCGCATATCCCGCCTCCCCCAAAGCGCGGATCACACTTAAAAAACTGCGGGTGTCTTCACCGAGTATTAATACCGTCGGCTTTCGTCCTTGTTCTGTACTCATGTTTCCACCTTGGCAACGGCGTCGCTTTACGCTTTGTACTAGTCAGTCAATTGCAATCGATGTTTGAGATCGCGGATGGTATTTTCAACGTGCAGCGCCATCGTCGGCTGCTGAAAGGCATACACCGCCAGTCCTGATTCCGTGTTGGCGAACGTGCGTTTATACCGCGTCGATCCCCCCATAAAATCGTAGCGTTCAGCATCTTGTGATAACGCCTGATTAATCAATAAGTAATGTGCAACCAGGCCTGGCTTGGCATGTTTAATCGGCAAGTCATAATTCAATGCACTTAAATAGAAATACACCCGTCCTTGCCAATGAAAGTTATAAATAATGCCCACCGTGTGCTCGCCAGCCATGATCTTGCTCACGGCCATCACATCATGATTTCTTTTATTCATTTGGCGATGAAAACGCATAAAATCCGGATTCACAAAGCCGCTTTGCCCGGCTTTATTTCCCCACCGTTTCACATGAAGAGGATTCGCCTCATCAAAATACTGCTCCACGTCCTCGATGGACGGTGCTGTCGTCACGGTCAACGCCCCTAATGATGCATATTGACGCATGCTGCGATGAATTTGATAACGAGCACTGCGGGAGATAGCACGATCTAAAGTACCGTGCTGCGCTTTCAATCGCTTCAGGTCTAGCATGTATGTGGTTGTTTCCCACAAACACTGCCGCGCCAAATGAGGAAGAAAGGTACCGCTAAACACCTCACTGTCGCAGGCACCCACCACGAAAATATCTTTCTTAATCAGGGTACGCATCACCGTCGACATCATTTGTTGTCTCACAGCCTTAGCGCATGCTGCATTCAACAAGAAATCGTTATATTCAATCCAAATCTGGTCATATTTTTCGACACCGGTTCGATGCAGGTAGTAACGCTTTTTCTGCCCTACCCCCGTTTTCCCAGCCGCTTCGACAATAATGCCAAGGCCAACAATCTTGCTGCCTTGCCGAGCTTCTACAAGGTAAAAATTATCGACAAAACACTCAATCCAACATCCGATCCATTTCCAAGAAAGAAAAAAATTACCCGACGCTTGCTGATCCAGCGATTGCCACACCCTTGCTACCCAAGCCTTATCCGGATTAAAAAAAACCTCACATTGAATGTTATTTTTTTGTCTATCCATCATTTTCCCTGTCATGACACTCACATGGTCATAGCTACCTGAGTCATCAGTAAGAATAGACATGAATATGGACGATAAACAAATCCACCGACCAAGATGTATAGAATAAATTTATCTCTTCATATGTGATTATTCTTACTAAGATTACTTGAAGTAAACTTTTTTATTATTGCGTGAGGTATCTATGGAATGTCGGTTACTTTCGTTTCTAAAAACAAGCAGTACAGCCATTGCCTTTACACTTCTTCTGACCGCTTGTAATTCAGAAACGCCAGAGCAGCATATTTCTAATGCGAAAGACTACCTTTCAAAAGGGAATATCAATGCCGCCATCCTTGAACTCAAAAATGCCATTCAACAGGCGCCAGAAAACATCCAGTCCCGCCACCTGCTCGCCGAAACGTATTTGCGCCTCGGTAATTTCGCTGCAGCAGAAAAAGAATTCAGCCGAGCCATACGCAATGGCGGTGACGTCAACCGCCTAACCCCATTACTCGCTCAGGCATTATTCGGCCAAAGCGACATTAACGCGCTGAATCAACTGGTTGCGAAATCGACACTGGATGATCCCACCGCGATGGCCAACGTTTTGGCTATCAAGGCCATTGTTCAGCTTCAGCATGGCAAAGCCGATGACGCAGAAGTCATGGTTCAAAAAGCCCAAACCTTTGATCGTGAGGCCTATTATGTGGTGCTCGCACACAGCAGCCTGCTGGCTGAACAACAACAGCAGGAGCAAGCACTCGCACAATTGAGTGCGTTACATCGCACCTATGGCGACAGTAGTGATCTTTTGCTGATCATCGGGCACCTTGAACTGGCTGCTGGTCAGCATGATGAAGCAATAAAGGCCTACACCAAAGCCGTCGAACTGACCCCACTCGCCATTCATTACAACCTGTTTTTGGCACAAGCATTAGTGAGAGATCAGCAATACATCAAAGCGGAGCCCTATGTGGATCGCCTGCTCAGTATTCACCAAGCGCATGCGCTGGCCAATGAACTGAAGGCGATTATTCTTTATGATCGTGAAGAATACGATGTGGCAAAATCCCATGCAGACGTGGCCATAAAAAATGGATCCCAAAACCATGGTGCGATGATCATTTCAGGGGTCACCGCCTATAAACAAGGGAATTATGACGAAGCAAATCGCCATTTTTCACGGGTCGCCCCCTTTGTTGACAGTAACCATTTCGTAAAACGGTTATTCGCCTCAACCCAGTTTCAACTGGGGAATATGGACGGTGCATTATCGACACTGAATGCCTTTGATCTTTCCGTAGAAGAAAACAATGATTTTACGACTCAAATGAGTTTGGAATTCGCCCGCATAGGCCGAAAAACGGATGCCGTTGCATTGGCAACTAAAGCAAGCAGTCACGAGATAGATAATGCCGCATTGCGTTTAGGGCTCATTCAGTTAGGCAGCAATGATGAGCGAGGTGTCGCTCGACTCCAAGAGGTTCTCCGTAAAGCCCCTTCCTCAACAGAGGCCAACCTCGGTCTCATTTATTACTACCTCAATAACGAAAGAAACGCTGAAGCGGCAACAGCCGTGGATAGTTGGTTGGCCGCCGCGCCTGATGAGTCTGTCGCTATGATGCTGAAAGGCCATATGGCGATGCAGAATAAAGACTATACCCATGCAGAACAGCACTTCAGCAAAGCCGCCCAACTTGCCCCTGACAACCTCACGACGCAATTGTCCCTGAACCAACTCCAATTCATTCAGGGAGAGAAAGAAAAAGCCTTTAATAACACGCTATTACTTGCGCAAGATAACCTGAATAACTATGTGGTGGCTAAATACCTATTCCAATATTCGGAAACAGACGCACAACGCGAACAAGCGGCTGAACTGTACAAAAAACACGTAAGAGAGAACCCTGACAGTATCGATGTTAGAATGATTCTCGCCCGCAGTTACGCCTCTCTGGGTAACTATGCGGCAGGGGTCAATCTGCTTAAACCGCTTGCGACAAATCAGCAATCCGCGGATACCTGGAGCTTTTTGACGTTACTGTATTTCAAACAAGACGCCTACCGTAAAGCGTTTCATGCTGCCAACCAATGGTTGGATCGCGACCCTCTCAATCCGGAAGCGTACATCCGTACCATTCAGGTCAGCGAGCTGACGGGCAACTATTCAAGCGGCATTAATGTAGCCAATAAAGCGACCCAATTGTTCAGTGACCGCCCTGAATTTATCCTGATGACAGCAGGGTTACTCATCAAAGATGAGCAATTCGACGCCAGCCAATCCCTGTTAGACGCACAACCTGACGCCATGAAGAAGGACGTGTATTTCTTACGTCTGCAAGGTGAACTCTATAATGCGAAACAAGAGTATACGAAGGCGATTACGGTTTATAAGCAGCGTTACCAACAACAACCGAGCCTCTCTGCAGCCAAGGATCTCGCCGTTGCTTACGCGCAAAACAATCAAACGTCGAAAGCCGCCGGCTTTTTAGAAACGGTCATCAAACAGTTTGGTCAAGCGGCAGAACCGTTGACGCTATTACTGGCACAAATGCAGTTAAAGGATAAACCGGATGCTGCGATTTTACATTACCAAAACATTTTGGAAAAAGAACCCAATAATGTAATTGCACTCAATAACTTGGCGTGGCTCTACATCGAAAAAGATGACATCACACAAGCGTGTATGTCAGCGACGAAAGCTTACAAACTGGCCGGAGAAGCGCCTGAGATTCAAGATACTTATGGCTATTGCTTACTCAAGGCCGGCGATGCGAGAAAGTCGCTAACGCCACTGAAAACGGCGTATGAAAACTTGTCTTCAGATGTGGAAGTTGGGCTGCATTATGCTGAGAGCCTCATCATGAACCACCAGCATGCACAGGCTCAAATCATTCTGGATCAACTTGCGCCGAAAGATGACGAGTTACAGGCGAAAAAGCAGCAATTATTGCAGGCCATCAATCAATAAAAACCGACAAGAGCCGACTACGTGGAGGGTCACATGACAAGGCAATGGACGAGATACACGGGTGTATTCGCATGGCTTGGGATTATGCTACTTGGGGCATTATCCCAAGCCATCGCAGGATTGCCCGACACCATTGCGAAACTGAAACCCTCCATCGTCGGCGTCGGCACTTATAACCGCTTAGCGACGCCCCGCGCCCAACTGCACGGGACGGGGTTCGCCGTAAGCCCATCACTCATCGCCACCAATGCCCATGTGGTGGATGACCGAGTGAAAAAATCAAAGAACACTTCATTTGTGGTATTTATCGGGAAAGGTAACAGTCCAGATGTGCGTCAGGCGACCGTGATCGCCCGTGACACCCGCCATGATTTAGCCCTGTTGAGAATTTCAGGGGCCGCACTCCCTCCCGTGGCCTTATCAACACGCCCTGTTCGTGAAGGGGAAATGTACAGCTTTACCGGCTTTCCCATTGGCGCGATCTTAGGCCTACACCCCGCGACACATCGCGGTATTGTGGCCAGCATTACCCCCATTGCAACTCCAGCACGCAATGCGAAAGAATTAAGCATTCAACAACTCAAGCAACTTAAACGCCCTTATAACGTGTACCAGTTTGATGCCACCGCCTACCCCGGTAACAGTGGCAGTCCGGTGTATCACCCTGACACGGGGGAAGTCATTGCGGTGATCAACAAAGTCTTTGTGAAATCAAGCCGTGAATCTGCACTGACCGACCCCAGTGCCATCACCTATGCCATTCCGGTTAAACACCTTATTACCCTTCTGAAACAAAACCCATAACGCCACAATCACAAGGCCACCGACATGCCGCCCTCGTACTCTCCCCCTCTTCCTAAGCGCCGCTTTTGGCAACGCACCCTACGATGGACGGCGTTTATCAGCTACGCCATCTGGGTCGGTATCATCTCGCTCGGACCGGCGGCACAAACGGGGGATCTCACGGATCTCAAGCAATACGACATCGCCGCACTGGATAAAATTTTACACTTCGGCGTTTATGGCCTTTTTACCTGTTTGGGATTCCTTGCCGTCCCTCGTCACCGCTTTCAATTGTGTTGTTTATTACTTGCCCTCTATGGGGCAGGGCTAGAGTACTTACAAGGCATCGACATGGCGGGACGCGAAGCATCCTGGGCAGATGGAGCCGCCAATGTCATCGGCGTGATCGCAGGGTATTACAGCTTACAAATAATCGAACGCCTCCTGAAAAAACAGTCCGCATAAATAGGTAAACCTCCCTTTTATCGTCGTCACACATCACACACAGCGAGCGAACGACATCCGCTTTGTACATCTTCTCAGCACACCCTGTACTATCTGAATTTTTGATATTAACCATAAAAACATTTCATCACCGCTTATCGCCATTTCCCGCCCACACCCATCATTAATGCATGCTATTGATATTTTAGTGTTTTAATGGATTTCAGTGACATATTTCACAAAAAAATCGTCGCACCCGCCAAAAAGCAAACGCTTGCGCAATCGTTTATATTCAGTAAAATCGCGGCCAATTCAACACGATGACAGCACGAAAACGGATACGACCTCTTCACGTCATCACGCTAATACTCCAAATTTGTCCGTACTGCCACCTGGGTCAGTACCGGCTTATGACACCCAAACCTTGTTGTTGATAATTTCAATATCAACATCGCAATCAGTATGAGAGCAGGTAACTGACATGGCGCAGAACGCAGCTACCCCTAGCGTAAATAAGACCGGAAACAACTCGGCTCACAACATCGACGAAAAAATCTCGATTCCTCGATCGCTGTCCCTCGGGGCGCAGCATGTACTGGCGATGGATCTGTATATCGTTCCCATCATTCTTGCCAGCCTTCTATCATTGACCGTGGCCGATACCTCTTCGCTGATCCAAATGACCTTTGTGGTCGCCGGTTTAGCGACCATTATTCAGTCACGCTGCTTGCTTAAACTGCCTGTCATGCAAGGTCCATCGTATATTCCCATTGGTGCCATTGCCGCCATCGGAAAAAGCATGGGCATGGGTGCCGTCTACGGCGCGCTGATCCCTGTCGCGATTTTTGTTGCGTTACTGGGCAAGCCACTGAATGTCTTCAGTAAAATCGTCCGTAAATTTGTTCCTCCGATTGTCGGTGGTACGGTGATCATCGTGGTCGGCATCTCCTTGCTGCCTATCGCCTTTAACGGGATCTACAGCGGCGAACACCCAAGCCAAAACATCGTCATCGCCCTTGTCAGCATGGTTTCGTTATGCAGCTTTATTCTGCTTGGCTGCATGTGCCAAAAATTGCATTGGTTACGCCTTACATCCGTATTGGGGGCCATTGTGCTAGGTACAATCACAGCCTCGTTGTATGGCATGACGGACTTTTCATCCGTGGCTAACGCAGCATGGGTACAATTGCCGAATTTGCTACCGTTTGGTGAACTGACCTTTGATCCTATCGCTATCATGACCATGCTGTTTATCTCCATGATTGTCTTAGTTGAAACAACGGGTACATGGTGTGCGGTCAGTGCAGTAACCAGTGTGCCGCTTGAAGATGAACGTCTTAATCGCGGCGCGACCGGTGAAGCAGTGGGTCACTTCTTCTGTTCATTGATTGGCGGTAGCCCAGTAACCGGCTACTCAACCAATGCCGGGATCATCGCGGTCACGGGTGTGTCGTCACGCCGCGCGATCATTGCGGGGGGCTTCATTTTGCTTCTGCTTGGTTTGATGCCAAAACTGACTAGCGTGATTGCTTCTATTCCACACGCGGTGATCTCCGGTATTTTCACCGTGATTTGTGTGGTGATTGCCATGAACGGCTTCCGCGTTGTGCAACACATCGACTTGTCTGAGCGCAATATGTTGGTGATTGGCTTACCGATCATGCTGTCGCTCGGTGCGGTACTGATGCCACGAGAGTTGGTCTATGCATTGCCTGAACTTGTCGGCTATTTGGTTAACTCAGGCATTGCGATTGGTGCATTGGCGGCGGTTATCCTCAACTTTGTACTGCCCGATGACACCGCGACAGCAGCACAAAACCAAGACCCAAAAAGCACAGACCTGACGCCAGCAACCGCAAACGAGGCAAACTAATGATGATGTTCCACGATATCCAATTTGCCGTTCAGGCGGACACCTTCCATTGCCCAAACAAAGGCGCGTTTGAGTTCAACCCAGACTTTTTACTTCTGATTAATGATGAGGGGGATATCGCGGCGACTTATTCGCAGACCCACCCCCATTATGCGGATGTACGCCACGCTCTGGCACAGCAAAACAAACTGAAGGTACTGGAAAAAGGCCAGTACTTGCTGCCGGGATTGGTGGATTTACACTGCCATGCGCCGCAGTGGCCACAAGCAGGCAAAGGCTTAGACTTGCCACTGTATGACTGGCTGCAAAACTACACGTTCCCGCTTGAGCACCGTTATCAGGATATCGCGTTTGCGGAGGCTATCTATCAAGACGTCACCCGCACACTGCTGGCTAATGGCACCACCAGCGCGGTGTACTTTGCTTCCATTGATCGCGCCTCCACCGAATTGCTTGCTCAGCAATGTTTACACATTGGCCAACGCGCTTATGTCGGCAAAATCAATATGGATAATGCCGAACAGTGCCCGCCTTACTATTGTGAACATGATGTCACTCAGGCTGTAGACGATACCGATGCGTTCATCCATAACGTATTGGCACTCAACGGCAATGAACAACGCTTAGTCCAACCGGTGATCACCCCACGCTTTGTCCCAAGTTGTACGCCCGACATGCTCAACCAACTGGGTAAACGCGTGCAGCAATACGACCTGCACATGCAAACCCATTGCTCAGAAAGCGATTGGGCGCGTGATTATGCTCAGCAACATTTTGGCAAAACCGACGTACAAATTTATGCGGATGCGGGGTTGCTGAACAATAAATCGGTACTGGCCCATTCGATTTTTCTGACGCCTAACGATGTGGCGATGATTAAGCAATTCGATGCGGGTATCGCCCACTGCCCGCTGTCTAACATGTTTTTTGCCAACGCGGCGATGCAAACCCGCGAGCTGCTTGATAGCGGCGTACAAATTGGTTTAGGCAGTGATATTGCCGGCGCACCGTCACCGTCTATCTTCCGTGCAGCGTTTGATGCGGTGTGTCATTCCCGTGTGCGTGAAGAAGGCGTGGATGTGATGATACCGACAGGACAACGCGGCACAGCCAATGCCCGCGTCAGCTTTGTTGAAGCGTTCTGGATGGCAACCGCTGGCGGGGCGAACGTTTTGAATGCCCAAACGGGCGTCTTCGCCAAAGACCATCACTTTGATGCCATTGTGATTGAAGCCAAACCGAGTATCGGCAACCTGCGTATTTGGCCAGAATTTGATTCACCACGCGATATTCTGGAAAAAATCATCTGCTTGGCTCAGAAAGAAAACGTGCAGCGGGTTTGGGTGCAAGGTAAAGCGGTGATTTAACCTGCTTCCTGTCGTGCTCATTCGTCCCTATCACTGAATAATCAGCGTCAATAAAAAGCCCCCTGCGTGTAAACACACGAGGGGGCTTTTTGTATTCGTCGTTGATATTCGTTGTGGCTTTTAACCTTCAATCAACTTCATCAGCAAATGGCCGTCATACATCGCCTGCTTCACCAATGCCGCACCCGGCATGGTGGCTTGGGTGTAAAAGCAACTTTGTTCAATCACCAAATCACGGTTATACACGGGCAATGACTGGGTACGAATGCATTCCATGATCGCGGGATACAACACCTCTTTTGCACGGTTAAACTCGCCGCCAATCAAGATTTTTTCGGGATTAAACAAGTTCACCATAATCGCAATGGCTTGCCCCAGATTGTGTCCTAACTCAACAATCACCTGCCGTGCCAAGGTATCCCCTGCCACAGCCGCATCGCAGATTTTCTCAATCGTTAATCGCTGACCATGGAGCTGAGATGGGTGCCCTTCGCGTAAACGCTGCTCCACTTGCTCCAGCACCGCCTTCAGGCTCGCCACCGTTTCTAAGCAACCGTGGTTACCGCAGAAACAACGCTTCCCATAAGGCTTAATTTGAATGTGTCCAAGTTCGCCTACATTGCCAATGCGGCCTTGTAAAATCACGTTATCCAGCACAATGCCCGCACCGACACCGTGATGAATGGAAATCAAAATCGAGTTCGCCACATCTTGCGAGTTACCAAACAGTTTCTCGGCCAATGCCCATGAACGGGTATCGTTCCCCACAAACACAGGTACCCCTGTCGCTTGATGGATCGCAGGGCCCAATTCTAAGCGGTGGACATGGTAATGCGGCATTTGCAACACCATCCCCGTATCAGAATGCACCAAGCCCGGCAGAGACACCGCAATGGCGGTAATACGATCCAATTCGCTGACATGGTTCGCAAAGAAAGTGTGGATCTCGGCAATCAATTTGCTGAGCACTTCATCTTGCTCAAGCACATCCACATCTTGGCGTTCTTCAACCAGAATGTCGCCGCCTAACTCATGCAAGGCGATGGTTAAATACCCACGCCCTAAACGGATAGACATAAACTGCCAGCCTTCATTGGCGGGCACCAAGCCGATCGCAGGGCGTCCACGACTGCTGGTTTCTTGAATCGCCGTTTCTTTGATCAAGTGCGCATCGATCAACTCGCGGGTAATTTTGGTAATACTGGCAGGTGCTAATTGACTACGCTTAGACAGTTCAATTCGAGATATAGGCCCGTAAAGATCAATAAGCTTATAGACGCTGCCTGCATTGTTTCTTTTTATATGGTCGATATGACCAGGCTGAGCGACATACATGCCTACACTCCCGATAAAATCCATCAATGTTATTAGCCAATTGAATTTTTTTACTTTGCGAAGTAATTGTGAAGTCGATAATTCAAAGGACGTGACCACGGTCACGATGAGAGAGAAACTTTACAGCAAAACATGCTCTAAAGCCCATTTTTGAGATGCGATTTCGTGGGTTTTTTTGCTTGTAAAATTTAACACACACAAGACAGTTCCCTGTGATTTTGCGATAATCGTCGGCTGCATGAAATAATGTTAACTCACCACGAGGTTTGCGGTGTATAAAATCAACGAAGTGTTTGAAACCATTCAAGGTGAAGGCGTCTTTACAGGTGTCCCAGCCATTTTTGTTCGTCTGCAAGTCTGCCCAGTGGGTTGCGCTTGGTGTGATACCAAGCAAACATGGAGTGCCGAACCGCAAGATGAAGTCGCCATCGACACCATCATGGCGAAGCACGGTGACTCTCCCCTTTGGACCGCATTGGATGCCGACGGGGTTGTCGCACTGCTGATTGACCAGCAGTATACCGCCAAGCATGTGGTCATCACGGGGGGTGAGCCGTGTATTTACGATCTTCGCCCGTTAACCATGGCGTTAGAGGCTGCCGGTTTCCAATGTCAAATTGAAACCAGTGGCACGTCAGAGGTCCTTGTGACCGATCGTACCTGGGTAACCGTGTCGCCAAAAATCAATATGAAAGCGAAGTTACCCGTACTGGCCAGTGCCCTTGAGCGTGCGGATGAAATTAAGCACCCTGTTGGCACCGAAAAAGACATCGAACAACTGGATGATTTACTGGCAGGCAAAGACCTGAAAAGTAATGTGACTATCGCATTACAGCCGATCAGCCAAAAGCCACGTGCAACCGAGTTGTGCATTGAAACGTGTATCTCGCGTAACTGGCGTTTGTCGATTCAGACCCATAAATACCTGGCGATTGCCTAACCGCCTTACGTCTCGCGCTATTCTCATCCCCTGCGCGCGTCTCGCGGCTGTCTCAATACTACGACAGCCGCCCAATCTCCAAGACACGTCTTCCTTCTTAACACGGCCTCGGTGTGCAATCTCTATACTGAGCAAAAAAGTTAAGCAAAAAAGCAATAACACATCTTGTTTATTCATTGTGATTGTTTGGGGAATACCTATGCGCCGTTATCTAGGGAAATGCTTCTGGGCTGCCTGCAGCCTGCTCCTTGCTGCCTGCGGAGGTGGCACCGATACACCCACGCCTGTTGCCGGTACACCGACACCGGTGTCCAATACCTTCACGGTCTCGGTCGATTTACCGGCCAGTATGACGCTGGCTCAGCGGCAACCCACCTTGTTCCCCACCGCGTATGCGGACGCGGTGCAAGATCTCACCGAACAAAACTTCGCGGCCGTGTGGCTGGATGACACCGGCAAGGTGTTTGAATCCATCGATATTACCCGCTGGGTTTCTCAGGGTGATGGCCGCTATGAGCTTGATGCAGGCACACAATATCGCATCAATGCTGTGCTGTTAATGAACCCTGCTGGCGTACCGGTTTTCACCTTGGGTGAAGCGTTACCGGAAGGGCTTTATATGATCCCCCTCGCCACCGAACGGCTCGCCATTACGCTGGAATCGTCACTGGCCTATTACGCGTTTACGCAACGTGTGGTTCAAGATGGTGGCTGGGGGGTGTTCAGCGAAATCTTTAATGACGCCCCACAAGGTAAGGTCTTGTTTGCCTTACAAGACATCAACAGTATGGCCACTGACATCAGTGATACCTTGTTCCCGAAAATCAGCGTGCAAGGCCTGACCCTGAAAGAGCTCATGACCTTGTCTATCGTGCAGTCCATGACAACCGGCCGCGTGGAACGTTTCTTTACCGAGCAAGCCGCTGCGATTGCCGATATTCAAGCCATTTTGGGTGACGGATATTGGCAGGTGGGTAGCTTTACCAATAACAGTGGCAGTGGCATTTTGGTCGACAGCACCCAATACGACGGTACCGAAACCACGGTCAATGAATTTCGCTGGGAAAAGTCCGGTAATGCCGATATTTCCCTCAATGATTTTTTCACCTATTTCAGTGAATCAACCGCTTTCGGCACAGAAGACATTACCCATCAGGTATTAACCAGCAACGGCTGGAAAGGCCTGTTCAGTTACCTGCGCGTCGTATTCGCCACCCAAACCACCGCACTACTGACGGATGCCGCCCTCTCGATTGACGATAAAGCGGGGATCACGCTGGATGCCAACGTATATTCTCTGAATGGCAAAAAAATGCATGACTTTTTGTCGAGTAAAAACAATCACTACGTCACGCGTTATATCCAACCCGACGCAACATTCAGCGAAGGGGCTTCTGGCTTTTACTTTACGTGGCGACCGGAAGGGGAAACCTACCTGCTGTGTGACACCAGCAATGATCAAGATACCTGCCGTGTATTCCCCATTCAGATGCCTGATGCCGGTTATACGACGTTGGATGAGGTGATCACGCCGCTGGCCAATATTGGTCCCAACATCACCGACGTTAACGGCTTTCAACTCAGTGACAACATTGTGGTCGAGTTGATTGATGACAATTTCTTTACCCTGCGTTACTGGAACAATATTGCAGGTGACGAATGGGCGGTTCAGGAAGTTGGCGCTTGGGCACCGACAACCGTGGCAGGCCAATCGGTCATTCGCTTTGATGTGCCCGACATCATGAAACAACTGGCTTCTAACTACCGCTTTAACAGCACCAATCTGTTCCTGATTGCGGATCGTGGTTTTGTCAATATCGGGGAAGTCCTGCTAAAAAATACGGAATACCACTATTCGGGTTTCGATAATGACGCCAAAGCGCAAATTATCAGTGCCGCCAGCCGTGACAACCTTCCCCCGTTTGACAACTGTGACTTCGGCAATACGGCGCAAGCCACCGCAGGTCTTTTCCTGAACGCGGTCACTGAATGTGGCGGGGATGAACGGTTTACGGGAGCGCGCCTTGATACTCTGATCGGCCATTCTTTGGTGCAAATTTCTGAAGATGGCGAGATCAGCGCGCACATTCTGCGTGACGATAACACGTGGGAGATGTACCGCCATACCGATCTCAAAGCAGGATCACGCCAATGGGCACTCACAGAGGAAGGTTATCTTGCCCTCTTCCCGGATGCCAATGATAGCACCACCGTTAATCGCTGGGCGTTAACCCATTACGAGTACACCTTACGGTTATTGGCTATCAAGCAATTCAGCCAAACAGACAATGGCGCCACCATCGATAACGTGATGACCCGTGAGTATGCCCCTGACAGTTTAGCGGCCTGCTCGACGCTCGATTCTGGCTGGGATCAAGCGACGACCACCCCGGTCACCACACGCACGCTCGAGGACTATCAAACCCAAATAACCCAATGTAAAACAGTGTGGTTTGATCGCAATCCCGTGTTGACCGAAACCCTGCTGATCGGCAATACCGGCGATAACAGTGATGATAAAGCCCTGCAGTTTGCCAGTGACAGTTCGCGCTTCTTAACACTGAGTGATGACTTCTCTGGCGAATACTTCCTTGGCCAATATGTGGATTCTGATGGGTGTGGTTTCAATATCGACATCCGCTGGAAAATCGACGATGACGGTACCTTGTATTACGAGGCGCTGGATGGCTCCATGAATGAGCGCATTGCCCTCACCGATACCGATGGTTTGAAACTGGCCATCAAAGCGTTCAACCATCAAACCCGTTGGCAAGACGATGAGACACGCACGTTCGCCGCCACTGACGGTGAACTATGGAGTGACATTGTCACGTTAATCCCGGCCAGTGACGTGCCTGACGTAACCCCCATAGAACCACCGCCGCCAACACCGCCAGCCGACGATGAAACACCCACAGACGGTGAAACCCCAACGGAGGGCGACACACCCGGCGAAAGCGAGAACACCGAAGAGCCAGCGGGACCACCAACTGGGACGATCCTCAATGATGGGCAACAGTGTGCTTACCTAGAGGAAACGCCCGCCCCATAGTGGCCGTTTTCTTTAACCACACGTAGCGATGCTGTATGCACATCTTTAATATGTGCCTGCTTAATACACGCCACCCTCATGCGGGTGGCGCGTTCATCTCGGTGGCACGTCTTTTTTTAATCGTATCACCGCATCACACCACCGAGGCCCATGTAAATTCGCACAATTATTGTGCGCCCCTTTCTATATTTCGTGCAATTGCGCCATCAAATCACGCTTTAAGGTCACAACAAGGCTTGAAGCGAAACGTAAGACAGGTAATATGTTGTCTTTGGACTGTGTCTAAGGGAATTCTGCCCTTAGTGAACACAAGTAAAGTGCCTTAACGGAGAATAATTTACACATGACTTACGCGCCTGTAACAGACGTACTTAGCGGTAAGCTCGCGGTAGACAGTGAAGTCACTGTTCGCGGCTGGATCCGTTCACGTCGTGATTCCAAAGCTGGGATCTCTTTTCTTGCCATTTATGACGGCTCTTGTTTCGACCCGATTCAGGCCGTGGTCCCTAATGAGTTAAATAATTACCAGGAAGAAGTACTTAAACTGACGACTGGTTGCTCTGTTGAGGTGACGGGTAAAATCGTTGCGTCTCCAGCGAAGGGACAAGATTTTGAGCTTGCGGCCACTGACGTTAAAGTCGTGGGTTGGGTTGAAGACCCTGACACGTACCCAATGGCGAAAACACGCCACTCTATTGAGTACCTCCGTGAAGTGGCACACCTACGTCCACGTACAAACGTAATTGGTGCGGTTGCGCGTGTGCGTAACTGTCTATCACAAGCGATCCACCGCTTTTACCACGAGCAAGGCTTCTTCTGGATGTCTGCGCCACTGATCACAGCGTCTGACTGTGAAGGTGCGGGTGAAATGTTCCGCGTATCAACACTTGATATGGTGAACACACCAATGACAGATGCGGGTGAAGTGGACTTTGATAAAGACTTCTTTGGTAAAGAAACGTTCCTAACGGTTTCTGGCCAGCTAAACGCTGAAACGTACGCTTGTGCGCTAAGCAAAGTGTACACCTTTGGCCCGACATTCCGTGCTGAAAACTCAAACACTAGCCGCCACCTAGCGGAATTCTGGATGGTTGAGCCGGAAGTGGCGTTTGCCGAGTTGGACGATGTCGCTAAACTTGCAGAAGACATGCTGAAGTATGTATTCAAAGCGGTACTAGAAGAGCGTCGTGATGACCTTGAGTTCTTTGCTGATCGTATCAACAAAGATGCAATCACTCGTCTAGAGCAGTTCGTGACGTCTGATTTTGCACAAGTTGATTACACAGACGCTATCCAGATCCTAAAAGATTCTGGCCGTGAGTTTGAGTTCGATGTTGAGTGGGGCATTGACATGTCTTCTGAGCACGAGCGCTACTTGGCGGAAGAGCACTTCAAAGCACCGGTTGTCGTTAAAAACTACCCGAAAGACATCAAAGCGTTCTACATGCGTATGAACGATGACGGCAAAACCGTTGCTGCGATGGATGTATTGGCACCGGGTATCGGTGAGATCATCGGTGGTTCTCAGCGTGAAGAGCGCCTAGAGCTACTTGACAAGCGCATTGCTGAAATGGGTATCGATGCCAGTCACATTGATTGGTACCGTGACCTTCGTCGCTACGGCACCGTGCCTCACTCAGGTTTCGGCCTAGGCTTTGAGCGCTTGGTAACGTACGTAACTGGCATGGCAAACATCCGTGATGTGATCCCATTCCCACGTGCACCACGCTCTGCAAACTTCTAATCTGAAGTTCGCTCAAAAGCAGTAAAAAGTCACCTCCGGGTGGCTTTTTTTATACCCAGATTAAACGGGTCAATAGACTTGGTTACAGGGTTAGAATAAGCTTAGGCTATCCGCTTATCGCAGATAAGCAGCAACACTAATTCACATGAGTCAATTATGATCAGAGAAATCACCCTCACGCCAGCAAGCCAATGGGCCAAACCCTTCGTATCAGAAGTTGCTGAAATTATTAACCTGCTTAAAGAGTACGGTTATGATTCCGCCACCCTTGCCCTTTTAACTGGCCTACAAGAGAAAAAAATCTCTGATTGGATGTCACGTTACAAACGCGAACCTGAAAATCGTTCTGATATTCCCTACCCATGCTGGTGTTTTCTGACCGCGCTTGTCGGCAGACCTAACATTCAAAATAATGGGCAACCGATTGATGTGGACGCCAAAAAAGTGATGCGTGCGTTCAAGCCGACGGCTTTCAAAAACCAAGCGATGTTTGAAATGCCAAGTGAAAAAGAATTCAAGCGTGTTATTGGCGACAATACCTTTACAGGCATCACCATTGAAGGCCTAAGTGAGACTTTCTTATGGAAGCCTGCACAACTGGCTACAAGCCTAGAGAACGGCACCCTACCTTTCTTAAACTGGTGTCTGATCCTGATGTTGTGTGGTTTCAATATTCAAAAGATGTTGCTCACGCAGCATGAAGGCGACATCGTACTGATTAAATAAGCCTGTCTTTAATCCGGGCATTATTTCATCACGCAGTTATTCCAGCGATAAAAAAGGCTACCCTTGGGTAGCCTTCTCTTATTTATCGGTTATATACCGCTTATTCTGCATCCGCCAACGTTTCAGGGCGATCTTCTGGACGGAAATGGTATTGCACCGCCAGCAAGAAATTACGCAAAATCTGATCTTTACACTCACGGTAGTGCTTGTTCTCAGGCTTTCTAAAGAACGCACTCAGCTCGTGCTTACTGATCGTGAAATTCACTGATTCCATCAATTCCAATACGTCTTCTGCTTTAAAATCCAAAGCAATACGTAATTTCATGAAGATCATATTATTGGTCAGGCGAGACTCCGGCTCAGCCTGCGGGCCTTCTTTCTTACCGCGTCGGGTATTGATCAGACCATTAAGAAAAATGGCTAGTTCACGGTCGGTACATTTATCAACAAATGCACCATCATCATCTTTCTTCAACCAATCGCAAACTTGCTCTCGTGTTACCTCGTGGTCAGCAGAAGCAAAGATTTCAATCATCGCTGAATCATTAAGATCGAAGGTATAGCGAATACGTCGCAAGATGTCGTTGTTGAGCACAGTAAATCCTAGTAAAAATGCAGCATTGTCAACATGACGTACTGCGAAGTTGTGCTTCATTTTACCAGATATATACCCAATAAGTTTACTTACTGCGATTTAATCAACAGGGCCAAGCTGCTATAGTGCGCGTTGACCCTATCAACACAGAAACAACATCCATGGATACCCAACCTAAAAACCCGCTGCATGGCGTAACGCTTCAAACCCTATTGAACGAACTTGTGGATCACTACGGCTGGGAAGAACTGGGTCGCATCGTAAAAGTACGTTGCTTCACCAGTGACCCAAGTATCAAGTCAAGCCTGAAGTTTCTTCGCCGCACCGAGTGGGCCCGAAAAGAAGTTGAGCAACTTTACCTCGACACGTTCTTTATCAATTAAGTGGTCGATGCGATAGATAACAAGCCGTTATTTATCGCATCCCCCCTATGATTCCCGTCCATCCGTCTTTACGCTTTATCCCCCGTCCAATGGGCTAACATGCTATTAAGTGATATTTAGTGCATTTCACTTAAAGAATGCCATTTCCCTGTTATTTATCTACCCTATCCGACGCTTTAAAGGGCAAAAATACCATCTCCAATCCTAGATTGACGTATTTTTCATCATAATCCCCGCCTTGATGTACCACATTATTTTTGCCAAACACCCAACAAAATCGATCAAAAAATGACGGTTTATTCCCTCTATTGGGGGCTATTTTAGTGACCCGCCACACAGTCAGATTATTATTCAACCAATTATGTCGTCATCTTACGGTAGTTCCGCCCATGCACGGCGATCGCACCCTCTCATGGCATGGCGTAAAAACCGCAACTACAAGGCACTCCCAAAATTTATTGAGTGTAATTGTTACAACTTCTTGTCAACCCCCTCGGTATAGAGGTATAAATAAGCTAATGACTGTTTATTCTTACCCCCCATGGACGATGACAATGTTTGAGAAAATTACCGCCGCACCGGCAGACCCGATTCTAGGCTTAACGGACGAGTTCAAAAATGACCCACGCGCAGAGAAGATTAATCTGGGTGTTGGCATCTATAAAAATGAAGCGGGCAACACACCAGTATTAGCCACCGTCAAAAAAGCAGAAGCCATTCTGCTAGAGAAAGAGACAACCAAATCTTATCTCAGCATTCCCGGCACTGCGGAATACGGCTTGGCTGTTCAACAACTGTTGTTCGGTGCGGATTCTCCTGTCATCTCATCAACACGCGCTTTCACGGCACAAGCACCTGGTGGTACAGGGGCACTGCGTGTTGCCGCTGAATTTATCAAGCGCCAACTCGGTGATGTGAAAGTCTGGATCAGTAACCCAACGTGGGCAAACCATAACGGCGTGTTTGCGGCGGCAGGTCTTGAAACCGCGCAATACACTTACTACAACGCTGAAAACAAAGACATGGATTTTGCCAGCACCCTCGCTGATCTGAATCAAGCCTCAGAAGGTGATATCGTTTTGCTTCACGGCTGCTGCCATAACCCAACCGGTATCGACCCGGATGCCGCGCAATGGCAACAACTGGCTGACCTGTGTGTAGAGAAAAAACTGCTGCCAATGTTTGACTTCGCGTACCAAGGCTTTGCTAAAGGCGTAGAAGACGATGCACAAGGCCTGCGTATTTTCGCTGACAAGTGTGAAGAACTATTGGTTGCCAGCTCGTTCTCGAAAAACTTCGGCCTGTACAATGAGCGTGTGGGTGCCTTTACGTTGGTAGCAAGAAATAGCGAAGAAGGGACGACAGCATTCAGCCAAGTGAAGAGTATCGCGCGTGTGATTTACTCTAACCCACCGGCACACGGTGCTGCTGTTGTGACTGAAATTCTTAACGACCCTGCACTGCGTGCAGAGTGGGAACAAGAAGTCGCAGACATGCGTGACCGCATCCAAGAAATGCGCACCTTGTTTGTACAAACACTGAAAGACATGGGTGTTGACGCTGACTTCAGCTTCATTGAGCGCCAGAACGGCATGTTCTCATTCTCTGGTCTGAACAAAGATCAAGTGAATCGTTTGAAAGACGAATTTGCGATCTACATTGTTGGATCTGGTCGTATCAGTGTCGCGGGCATGACCAAATCAAACATGCAGCCACTGTGCAAGGGCATTGCCGCAGTGCTTTAATCGCGAAGCCAGCATAAGCGATTCCGCTTTAACTCAGGCTTTGACGCAAACAAATAAATAACGGGCCTCGCGCCCGTTATTTTTTGCGTGTTATTTTTACTTATCATCACGCGATTGATTGTCATCCTGTGTGTTATGCATATCGGTAGGCGCTTTGGCCTCATCGATCGTTTTATCGATGGGGGCGTTTTGTTGTAAACGATGCTCAGCCAGACTTATCGAGAGGGAGGACGTTGCAAAAAAGATCCCTCTCATATTGGTTTTCCAGCTGCTCACGCCAAGGACGTTTTGCAACAGGCACCAAATAGAACACATCGCGTGACGTGTCAGTGACAAACGCCATGTCGTGTTGCATCAGCTCATAATGAATGTCGTGAATAAACCCTAAAGAAAAGCTTTGTCGTCCCGTTAATTGATTTATATCGGCACGTGTTAGGCTCACCCCTTGATCTTCACCTGCAAAGCGATTGCGCAGCCAGTCAGAAAACTCTCTAGCACTTATCATTGTCATACACTCGCCTCCTCGTCACTCTTCCCTGAAAAACTAAAAAAATGAGAATGAGTCCATTATTAATAAGTTATAGCAGAGTTAAGACATAACGACAGAGTAATCAATCAATAGGCAAGTAAAGTACGACGGTGACGCAGGGATGAGACACAGCACAAAAAGCGTAAATCAGCGTATCGCGCAGAGAGAAAAGTAACGCTGAATAGATCAAAAATAGCAGGGAAAATGACGCGCTGAAACCCACAAAGAAAGGGAGGATGGCTCGATAAGTAGGTAAGTAATCAGTCGGTGAATAAGCAAATGAACAATTACGTTGATCAATAAATCGGCGGGAAGATAAAGATAAAAATAGAAAGAAATAGCACCCGCCCCTGCTGACACAGGAACGGGTCTGGCGGCAAACACAATCTTAGCGAAAGGTATTACTGAAAAAGGTCAGATAAACCCCAATAAGATTGGGCTTAAAGTGCTTTGTAAAGTACCTTATTGCCTGCCAGTTGGATGCGTTCAACCAAGTTTTCTTCAACCAACTTTTTCAACGCACCAGTGGCCCATGAAGCGGCTTTCGCATCTTCCTGACCCGCTTGAAGACCAATCCCTTTAGGGTTAATGCCTTCAGCATGCTGAACCACAATATCCAGCACTTGCTGCTGCTTTGGCGTCAACGCCACATTCACAGCAACTGATGCTACCGCTTCAACTGGCTTAACCGCTTCAACAACAGGTTTCGCCGCTGGAGCAGCTTTTACTGTTTCTGCAGTGGGTGCTTTTTTCACAGCAGGTTTTACTGCTGCTGTTGCTGCTACTGCCACGCCTTTTACGCGCTTTTGCAGTTTTAGCTGAACTTTACGTTTGTGAGAGATTCTCATTAAATTTCCTACTCCGTTGCACTACTTTCAGTCACCACTATCTATCGAGGTAACCTTGTGGGTTGACCCGATATATCCAGCGGGAAAAAGTAAGCGCGTGTTATACCAAGGATGTCAGAGAATTGCCAGCAAACGGTTATTTAAGCTGCAACAAAAGACGATTTTACTCAAAAAGGAGAGACGGCTTCTCATTTTCCTGAGTCTTACGCATACGCGCAAACGGCAAAGTATGTAGAAATTGAGTCAAGTTGCGGTCAAATTCAAAGAAATAGCAGAAAATACTGGATAAATAGCCATGTGCACATTATCGCTATAATACCCTGTTTTTTATCATCATCTTTCGTCAAGTGATCCCCTTCGCGATTCCACCACGTAAGCCATACTGAGAGAAGTAAAGCTGTAACAGGATACGAATAATGCATCACGAGTTAGAAACACGTTATATCAAACAGCCGCTCACCTTGGCACATGCCGGGCTGTATGCCGGAGGTTTGGTGGGGGTGATTTTAGCGGCCGTATTAGGCTTTTTCTTCCCGATGATCGCCCCGTCTGCGGTCGCGATTCTGGTATTAGTCGCCGGACTTATGGCGTTATTGGGCTACAAATATCAACAAGGGCCAGAGTTAACCTTCACCCTGACTTTTATGCATTTGCAGTTTCATAGCCACCAAGGCGGTTGGCTGGCGCGCTGGAAGAATATTGATCGTATTGCCCAAGCCAGTATCGCCAATAGTGGCTGGTACCAACCCATTCCTTGGGTCGGCATTAAACTCAAAGATTACAGCGAATTTGTCGATGCAATATGCCCGCGCGTGGCCAGTAAATTACTTATCGAACAGCGGATCTTATTAGTGATGGCGCATAAAAACATGGCCGACCCGCCCTATCAATTGGAAGACATTTTATTTGATGATAGCCCCTACATCACCCCGTCTGGGCATGTCTTCAAAGGGCTACAAGCGATGTTGGCTAACCGCATGCGCTACAACCGCACGTTTTTAGGGTATGACTTTTTCATTTCTGAAGATTTTCTCGATCGCCCTGCCGCCGATTTCGCAGGGCTCGCCCGCCGCTATCTGGCTGCCGCGTAGGCGTCCCTCCCCCCAATCGCCCAATAAACCGATCGTGGCAGCAGGGGGGAACACTTAACGCGAGACACCCACGCTGGCCTGTGCTTTTAAAAACGGCAGTAATAACAGTCCAACCGTGCCCCCAGCAATCGCAATTACGGTGAAAAAACCCGTCCAATGAAACTGCTCGACAATCAACGCTAGGGGATACCCCGCCATGGCCGCCCCCATGTAAGCAAACAGCCCAACAAAACCGGTAGCCGCCCCCGCAGAGTCTTTATGCGAGCATTCCGCCGCCGCCATGCCAATCAACATCTGTGGGCCAAACACAAAAAAGCCCACGGCAAAGAAACAGCCCGCTAACAACACATCACTGTCGATGGGCATTAACCACAATGCTGACACGGACAGGAAGATGCCAATGGCAAAAATGAGATTCATCGGGCCACGGTTACCACCAAACCAACGGTCAGACCCCCAACCCGCCACCAGCGAGCCAACAAAGCCCCCCACCTCAAACAATGACAACGCCATGTTGGCTTGTATCAAGCCGTAGCCTTTTTGCTCACTCAGGTAGAGGTTGCCCCAATCATTAATTGCGGTGCGAACGATGTAGACCAACACGTAACTGAAGGCCAATAGCCAAATGTATTTATTCCGGATCACGTATTTCACGAGGATCTCACGGTGGCTTAGGCCTTGCCCTTCACGCTCTTGCGCCAATTCCAAGTGATCCTGCCGCCATTGTCCCACCGTTGGCAGCCCCAATGTGACGGGTTTATCCCGCAGTCGCCAGCAAAGAAAGAGCCCGACAACCATCGCAATCACGCCCGGCACAATGAAGCCCATCCGCCAACTGGCGTGCAAGGTAAGGTAACCGACCAAAATCGGGATCAACGCCCCACCCACGTTATGAGCGGTATTCCAGATTGACCACCAATGGCCACGCTCTGAGCGCGAATACCAGGTTGTCATGAGCTTAGAGCACGGTGGCCAGCCCCAGCCTTGGAACCACGCGTTCAGCACCCACAAACTCATCAGTACCCATAGCGCATCGGAAAAACCAAACGCAATATTGATCACGCCAGTGGCAAACAAGCCAATCCCCATAAAATACCGCGGGTTCGACCGGTCAGACACCACGCCTGACAAAAACTTAGAGGCACCATAAGTCAGATAAAACAACGTACCCATCATGCCGATGTCGGATTTCTCCAACCCCAAATCCACCAACATGGACGGCATCGCATAGTTAAAATTCTTGCGGGTAAAGTAGAAGACGGCATACCCCACATACATGGTGAACATGATATGAAAGCGCCAGTAACGGTAGGTCTCCGCGATCTCTACTGGTGATTTTCCTGATTGCGAAGACGGTGGTGATTCTAGGGGCTGTGAGAGCGGTGAAGGGTTCATGATTACATTACCGGTAACTGAATGTGAATATCAGTGCCCTGCACAGGGGACTGCATGCGGCTCTTAATAGCGATCTGCCCACCGAGGGCTTCGACCCGTTCTTGCATGCCGCGCAAGCCAAAACCACTGGCAGAGGCTTGCATTAACGCCGCGACTGCAAACCCTTTACCATCATCACGGATCTGCACATGCACATTCTCTTTTTCGAGTACAAATTCAAGGTGTAAGGTACTGGCTTGCGCGTATTTCACCACGTTATTCACCGCTTCCTGGCACAAGCGATACACGGTCACACTCAAGGTATCACTTAACGCCTCAAACGACAGACCATCCCCCCGCCATGTGACGGTCGTGTGGATCCCGTGACGTTCGCATTCTAAATCCCGAATCAGTTGAGCGATCGCGGCTTCTAAGCCCATATCATCCAGCGTTTTCGGTCGCAGTCGCGTCAGCAGGCCTTTGGTGGTGTCATAGATGTTCAACGACAAGGCTTCAATCGTATCGGCACAATGTATACCCATTGGGGGTGTATCCACCCGCTTGATGATGCTGGCTTGGGTACGAATCGCGGTAATGTTCTGACCGATTTCATCGTGCAGTTCACGGGCGATCTCACGCCGTACTGATTCCTCCGCCGTGATCAATTGCCGGGATAAACTGTGATTACGCGAAAGTTGTAGCCGTAGCTGTTGATTGAGCTCACGCTGACGTTGAATACCCATACCGAGCAAAATGCCGGTCAGACTTTGCGCTGTCAGCGACAACAATAGATCAGTGATCGCCAAATCACTGCCGCTGCTGCGGGCCGCAATCAAGGCAATACTGTTAAATAAGGTCCCCATTAAGGCCCCCTGCCAGCCATAACGGAACGCCAACAAAATGATGGGGATAGCCAAACAGAACGGGGCAAAACGGCGAAGCTCTTCCGGTAAACCCAATTGCAGCACAATGCTGCCAATCAAGACCGCCACATACAACAATACATGGCGTACACGTAAAGACACGGGACGGGAGACCAAATCCACCGTCAGTGGTACCCACGTTTGTTGAAACAAATAGCTCCACACCAAATAGCAACTTGGCACCAACATTAACCCACCCGTCACACTAACCAGCAAAACCATCAAACCCTGTGACAGTGCCGAGGCAACCACCATGTTTAGCAATGAGGTCGCTACAATCACCGCCCCCATGACGGTCAGTCGATGCAATTGGGTACCGATGTAATGACGGTGCGCAAACCACAGCACAGGCACACTCAGTAAACTGGCCAACATGGCGATCTGCCAAATGGACTCCCCCACTTGGGACGCTAAAACAAGCAACAATAGCCACTCGGTGACGTATACGGCAGGCCAAAAACGCTTCGGGCAATGCAGGAGCACGCCCAGCCGTAACGCAAAGGGAAAAAGGAAAACGGCTAATTCAGGATCAAGGGTAAAATAGGTGGCAATCACCCACAGGCAAAACCACCCACAGGCCAGCAGTAACCCGCCCACCAGCGATGTCACGGCAAGGTGCCGCATCAGTTCACTCCGGTCGGAAAGTCTGATTGATAATCGCTCTGAAAATGGCGAGCCAGTTCTACGTTATTCTTTGCGCCCAGTTTATCCATGGCATGGGCACGGTGAACATGCACCGTTTTATGGCTCAATCCCAAGGCATTCGCGACCGCTTTCACGTCTAGCCCAGTCGCCAACATTTCACTGATCTGACGCTCACGCTTGGTCAATTGCGATACCGACGGCACGGTTTTCGCCGTTGAGGCCAATTTCAGGGCAATATCCGGCGTCAGGTAACACCCTCCGGCCGCTGCGGTGCGTACTGCTTGCACCAACTCGTCCGGACTGCAACGTTTGCTCAGGTAGCCACGCGCGCCCATTTCTAAGGCTTTTTCGACCATCCCTGGAGAATCATGGACGCTCAACATGATGGTGGCGAGTCCGTCGGGTAGATCCGCCAACAAAGACAGACCGCTTTCATCCGGCATCGAGATATCAAGAATGCACACTGACGCTTGGCTCCCCGGCAGGCCCTGTCTCGCGGCTTTCGCCGAGCCAAACTCACCCACTACCGTCATATCGTCTTCCAGTGTCAGTAATTGCGCAAAACCAGAGCGTACGATGATGTGGTCATCGACCAGTGCAACCTTGATCATTCTCCCTCCTCCGATCAATCAACAGCAAACAATAAGAATTAAAGCGCACAACAGCACGAAAAAAAGAGCAATAAACTACCTGCTCTCTTTCCCACAGACAAGCATGAAATATAATTAGTCAATAATGCACGGGCTGAGTGGGTATCCCGCAAGCGGGCATAAAACAGACATAAAAAAACTGCCCGTAGGCAGTTTTTTTAATGCGTCATCACGCTTTCACACCCGACTCACCAACGTTGACCTCATTTCCGTTCCGTCACGCTGTCAGCCAAATCATGCAACGTTATGCCGTCTCAAGCGCCGCCGCTTCTTTCAGCAAGCGTTTTTCTCGGCGAATTTTCTTTTCTTCCGCAATCGCAACGAACAACAGCAACACAATACATACCGCCGCTGAGGTATCTAACGCGGCAAATGTCCCTTTCCAACCCGTCAATCCAAAGATTGGCGTGCCATCGGCAATCATACCCAAGCCTAGCTTAGCAAAGCTGTCACCAATCAGGTACGCAAAGGTCCCTTTGATACCATCTGCCACACTGATGGCTTTTTTCGGTACAAAACCGACAGCAGCTACACCAATCAACAACTGTGGACCAAACACCAAGAAGCCAAGCACGAACAACGAACCTAAATACATGTACTCGCTGGTCGCGTGCTGATAGAACTCCAAGCAAAAGATGATCAACACCAACGATACACACGCCACAATCGCACGACGACCATTGGCTAAATCAGACAAGTAACCCCACATCAGGGTGCCCACTAATGCGCCCACTTCAAACAGTGTGAAGCCTGAAATGGCGGTCTCTTTTGACAAACCCAACTCTTGGTATGCATAGACGGTTGACCACTGATCAATACCGATACGTACGATGTACAAGAAGATATTGGCAAAACACAGCAGCCAGATAATCTTATTCTTCAATACGTATTCCATGAAGATCTGGCGCTTGGTCATCTGTGTTTCTTCTGCGATAGCGTCTTCTTCGCTGATCGCTTCGTCAAACAACTCTTCTGCTTTACCCAAGCCGTACGCTTCCGGTGAGTCGCTACCAAAACGCAGACCAATAAAACCGACAACCAATGCAATGATCGATGGGAAGATAAACATGCCGATCACATGGCCATCAAACAGGTAGTTTGCACCGAATAACGCGACACCTGCGGCACCCGCACCGCCCACGTTATGGGACATATTCCATAAACCCAGGTAGGTCCCGCGCTTGTTACGCGGCGTCCATTTGGTAATGGTGGAATAACTAGAAGGCCCACCAGTACTTTGGAAGAAACCGCTTAAACCGTAAAACGCGACCATCATGAACAAGCTGGCACTCGTGCCACCCATGCTGGCACTGAAACCTAACATCGCAAGGCCAGAAAGAATCAGCATGAAAGGCAAAAATTGTTTGGTGTTCTTTCCGTCAGCGTAATAAGAAACAGCCGTTTTACCGATCCCGTACGTGATCGAAAAACCCAGACCAATCAAACCCAGATCCGTCATCGACAACCCATAGGTTTCGATCATGTCATTTTGAGCAACATTAAAGTTTTTACGGATCAAGTACATGGTCATATAGCCAATGAATACAACCAAATAGGATTGTAAGAAGGGCTTAAACCACATTTTACGGCGTTCTTCGACAGGCAGATCCAGTGTCGGTTTTCTTACCTGATCTAACAGTTTTAACATGTGAAACCTCAGTCATCTCTTGACACAGTGAGCCGGAAAACGGCTCATCGCTGGTCATCATCTGGGTCAGCAGGTTCAAAAATGGGAATGATGAAGACCATTGGCGAGAGAGACTAAAGCAAGGTGATGTGTCTGGCTTGAGAACCAGGCTTAGGAAAACTAGGAATAATTCCTAGATTGAGCGGGCTCAGTAGAAAAGCGTGAAAGTAATCACAAAAATCACACTATGTGTCTGCGTTACATACACAAGCGCGCCCTGTTACCAAACAGGGCGCATTGTTCACAGACTCAGCACGAAATCCCCATTTGCTTGGCAAGGCGATACACATCGTAATTCCCGCGCAAATCCAACCCCGTGTCACGGTTCTCATTGTTGTCAGAAAGCACTTTAAAGTTATCTTTGCTGGTGCGACTAAAATGCCCTTCATCGAGATAACGTTCTTGAATGATTGTCACTTTGCCGCCGTAATGTTGTTGCCAGTACAGCAAGCCAGCACCGTGGTCCCAATGCAATTTCAACCGGCGTTGAAACTCTTCTTCACTGGGGCAGTTCGGATGGAACGCCCACCCTTGCCACATACTGCAGCCTTTATCGAAAATATCTTGGCTAGCACCACGTGTGATGCACCCTGCTAATTCAAACAACTTCTCTTGCTTTGAAAACAGCTTTTGCATCCACTCAAAACGGAGCTTCGTCAGGTTAGTCATGGCAATCTCACCATCGGGCAACGCTTTAAACAACGCGGACAGCTTGGCCATTTTCTCGGGTTTAACGAGCAAGTCCGAATGGAAAAACGCCAGCCTCGGGGCAAATAAATGGATAAAATCGAGCGGGATGTGCATATAAAAAATAGGGAGATTTAAGCCTTGGTTGAAATCCACCAAAATGCTTTCTTTGAGGAGTTTTGTCGGCGGCTTGGCTCTGGGATCATAACCGACAATAGGCGTCCACCCCGCTTCAACGACCATCTTTTGCTGCACGTAGGCCCAATCTTCGTCCACGCTCCAGACTAACCAAGGGTATTCCACCCCTTCCAGCGCCTTTTTCCACCCCGATGCCGCTTGATAAAAACACTCAGCCGTAGGCATATCATCGAACTGCATGTTCAATGCCCGCAGTGCGCGCCAATTGGCATTACCCAAACGTTTCAGCAAACGATCTTGATCAGAAAACATGGTGCGAATGTTTTCATCTGCATTCACATCGTTGTTTTGATTGACAATATTATCTTTCATATACTGGGGAATAGGCATAATAAATCCTTTTATGGGTGGACAAAATAATTATAGTTAAGATTTTTTTATCTACCGCAAAACAACCTATTCCTGCGCAAGGTAAAGAAAAAGACATCACGTCACATCAAATTGGAGGGAGATAATAAAGGCTTTTATACGGCGTTATCCGCAATTTGTATCAAGGTCTTTCGATAGTCTACAGTCTATTTAGGACAGAAAAAGGATGTGAGCGATRCGAAAAATTGTTTGGGTATATTGGGAAAATATCAATCCAAAAGTAAAGGAACCGGCTTATATCACCTTGAGCCGCTGGACCATGCTCAACAACCTCAGCGACTGCATGGTCATTTTCGTCAACCCTGACAACATTGAAAAATATTTACCGGGTATCAACCAGTTAGTTGATGGTATTGAAGTGGAAGTCCGCGGTCGATTAGACCGATTCTGTCGCCATTTCACGCCCTCTAATCGGAAAAACATTGCGGTAAAATGTGATGTAATTCGCTCGCTGCTGCTTTACTATTATGGCGGTGTTTATCTTGATGCGGATGCGATTGTACTGGATGATTTTAATAAGTATTTTGATCTTCTTGAACAGCATCAATTCATCATCCCTCAGCGTCAATCGCATAATAAAGATCACATGAGTATTAGCTTTTATGGTAGTACCGCAAAAGGCAAGATCATTACTCTGTATACTCAAGCGATAAAACAACGACTGAGTCAAAATAAAGAAGTGGCGTACAATGAGTTAGGTGCAGGGATGCTCACGCCGATCGTAAAAGCCCATCAAGACGCCGCCTACATTTTTGATGAAAGCGAAACACAACCTATCACCTATGAAAATTCCGTTTCCCATTTCTTAAGCACGGACCTCAACCCTGAGGACATTTTGCCCAAAGAGCAAATCATCTTCATGTTGTTCAATGACCCCTTTCAGGGTGAGATGAAAAATATCTTAATTCAGGATCTTTATCATTCCGATATGCTGATCAGCAAAATATTCCGCAAAGCCATTCCCGAAGAGGCCTTCAATCATTTACTTCGTGGCAACGGTTTGGCCGTGTCGACGTAATAAACCTATGCAATAAAAACAGGGACCATACCCGGGATCATAGAGACAAAAACAATCAAGCCTTGCATTGCGCAAGGCTTGATGAGTATTCCAGCGGTTTATATCGCTTAATACAGTGGCATTTCGTCTGCAACAAAGGGGTTAGAGGCACGCTCTTGGCCAAACGTTGAAACAGGACCGTGACCCGGAATGAAAATCACTGCATTGCCCAACGGCCACAGCTTGCCTTTAATGGAATTGATCAATGTCTGGTAGTCCCCTTGCGGGAAATCAGTACGACCCACGCCACCTTTAAACAATACATCACCCACAAACGCCACATTAGCGTCCGCGCTGTGCAATACCACGTGACCCGGTGTATGACCCGGCGTGTGCAGTACAGACAACGTCTGCTTACCCACGGTCACCGTTTCACCATCATTCAGCCATTCGGTCGGCTCAAAGGCTTCTGTCATTGGGAAACCAAACATTTCACTTTGACGAGGTAACCCCTGCAGCCAAAACGCATCGTCTTTATGCGGACCAATCACAGGAATAGAAAACTCTTTCGCTAATGGCGCGGTGCCACCCACGTGATCCAAATGACCATGGGTTAAGATCAGCTTGGTCAATGTTAAACCCAGTTGCTGCACTTTTTCTTTCAGGAGATCGATATCACCGCCGGGATCGACCATCGCCGCTTCCATGGTTTCATCACACCAAATTATGGAACAGTTCTGCTGAAACGGAGTAACAGGGACAATTTCAAATTGGAGACTCATTCACTTTTCCTAAGATTGCAGTTCTGCCCGCAGGATACCACAGCCACAGGCGGAAAAGCCAAAACGACAAAAGCCGGCGTCCTCTGCAAACGCAGATGACACCGGCTTGAATAAATGGGTGTTTTTGTCACTTCACGCCGAGGATCGGGCCGTGAATAGGTCTAACCATTCCAACGACGAACAGGACCGGTATCAATATGCACAAAACCACTGCGCGGGTAATAACCCACTCCGCCAATGCGTAATTCTTGCGCTGCACGACGAATGCGAGACAAAGAAACGCCTTCCAAATTGAAGTCTATCGCTTGCCCCTTCATATGGTAGCTTTTCTTTGCCACGCCGCCGGTTTTACGCAACGCTTGGTTTGTGGCTGGCGAGCGGTAACCGGAAATGATCCGCACTTGGCCTTTATGGCCTAAACCGGCCTGAATTTCGGTAATGGCATCAAATAAGCGGCGATCGATCTTGGCCACTTCATTACGCCGAAAATCACGGCATAGATAGTTCATTTTTTGCAGTTCCGCTTTCAGATACTGCTTGCCATCAAAATACTCTGTTTCCAAATCTTCATTGGTATGAATGTTACTCAATGAAATCTGACGTGGTGTGGCAGCACGGTACGGGCTCGCCAACGCCCAGCTCGGCAGTAAACTCGCACCCAGCGTTAATCCGCCAGCAAGCAAAATCTGGCGACGCTTGTAGTTAATTTCAGACATAGTTCAACAATAACCAATTCATCGCAATACGCGGACTTTCCCCTAACAAGCACAATGGCTTGTCCGCAAACGAACTCACGATAACGTTCAGTTATTGTTCAGTCAAACAATGACACCCCCTCTAACTGTTGCTTATTTGGGCAAACCCCGCCTAATTATTGACTCGCAAGCATTTTATTCACTGTAAGAATATGTAAATAATTCTTTATTTTGCGACTGGGCTATAATTTTGTCGTAGTCATACACATCCGCGCGGTAATTCACCAACCCTTGGTTATCCACCCAAGCGGTCTGATAAATCAAATGCACCTGCACTTTATGCTGCAAACCCACTGTCTTGGTTTTCGTACGCGATTTCAGTGCATTCACGCGGCGCTCTGGTACACCGGAATGATTCAGTAACACCATTGCCAACACGTCAGCCTGCTCGACACGTACACAGCCCGAACTGAATGCCCGTGTTTCTTTGGCAAACAAGCGCTTTCCAGGGGTGTCATGCAAATAAATCGCTTCATCATTGGGCATGYTAAATTTAAAACGCCCTAACGCATTGCGGTTACCCGGTTTTTGACGTAGGCGGTATGGGAAAGACTTGGCATTCACAATACGCCAATCAATGGTGTGAATCGGGATTTGCTCTGAATTGTTCCAACTGCGGATCACCGCAAAACCATTGCGGTGTAAATAACTGCGATCACGTTGAGCTTTTGGCAATATATCCTTTCGCATGATAGACATCGGCACATTCCAGTACGGATTAAACACCACTGAAGCGACGTTCGTGCTCATCACCGGTGTGCGTCTGCTTGGACGTCCGACAATCACTTTACTGTCAAAGACATGCTGATTATCCAACCACAGGTTCATTTCATAATTAGGGATATTGACGATCAGCATCGACGCCGAACTCTGCCACATACGTGTGCGTTGGGCATTAAGCGCCAATACGCGTATACGCGCCTGAGGTGAGAGCGACAACCACTGCCGTGTTTGTGGACCAATCGCCCCGTCCGCTTTCAAACCATGGCGGCGCTGGAAACTTTTCACAGCATTGGCTAAATCAATATTGTACGTACGCACACCGGCTCTACGAATTTGATCGGCTTCAAAGTCACGTAAATCCCCCAGATTTTCCAACAAGGTGATCAGCGCATCGGGATCACGCAACCGTGTCCCTAAACGAATGATCCCACGCTGATAAAACGCAGGCCAACGTTGATTCGCCACTTGCTCAAGGGACTCAATCGCCAATAACAATTGGGTGAATTTTTCATCATTGGGTTGTAACCCTTCCACCCAGTGGCGCAGTTGCTCTCGCTCAATGGCACTGTACAACCCCGCCATCGCAGACGTCGAAGGTAATGGCAAACGCGCATCAACCCCTTCTCCGAACAACCATTGCTTACCGTGCGTGGGCAGTCCTTCAACGTAACTCATGTACGCAAACAAGGTATCCGTCGCGAGCAAATCATACTGCCGCCAATCATTGCTGTTTTTGTAACGCTGTAAGAGTGAATAACGTTGGCTGAAATCACGACTGACACTGGAGAGCACCAATAAACGCAATTGTTGTTCAAACGCATTGGCCGTGAAACTGTCTTGCCAAAGCGGAACAAATCCGATGCCGTGATACACCTCGGCTAACTGATCCACATAACGAATGGCAGAAATGTCATTCGCGACTTCGTGGATCCACTGGCGGGCTTTTTCCTGTTGAAGCCGGGTTTCAGAAAACTGATCTTCTAACTCAGCGCGAGTAGATAACGGCTGAACGGGTTCTAGCTCATTGGCCAAGGCGACCGATGAAGCGGGGATGGCTAGTGCGGTGACTAGTACGGTGACTGAGATGAGGCCAATAGAACTGCGCGTGGTCATTGCCAACTGACTCCTCATTGCCATTATTATCATTATGGCAAATTCGATGAATAACGGACTAACTTTAGCCGTCTCTATCAGCTGATTCTGTTTCAAATTTTAAATTCGGCGCGATCTCTCACCAAGTCACGCACCAAAAATGAGACACTTGCTCAGGCGCCAATGCCGGCTCGCTCGCCAACTAAATAATATTCCAATGATTATCCCACATCACGGTACTTTGTATCACTTGCGGTGAGCCCGCGACGGCAGTCGTCACTATTTTCCCACTCCCGCTACTCAACCACCATTGCCCTTGATTGGCACTCACACCCGCCACGTCTGTCAACGGACGAAGTTCAACCAAGGTGCCGGTTGCAACATGCCAAATACCGTAACAATTGCCCCTTGGCGAGGTAGCGAGCACATAGCCATCATGACAAGCGACACTGGCAATATAGTGCTGGAACCGTTGCCACTGCGCCTCTTTGGCTTGCAAAGGGCGGAGTGGTTCACCGCGCTGATGTACCGCAATCAAGGGCAACGTAATCAACGAAGGCGTGACAGACTCGTTCTGACTCTCGTCTGCGCGTTGCGTCAATGACGATATTTGAGGGTCACCCCGGTATTGCTGGCCACACACCACTTGCCCATTCGCTGTGACGCTTAAATGGCGAATGCTCCACCGGTGATCCGGTAACGTGGCACGCTCTTCCACGGCACCAGTATGGCGATTCACATACACTAACGCTGGTTGCATGGTATTCAGGTTTAACGGGGTGCGCCCTTGCGTATGCACACCGCCTACAGCGATGGCCAACGTATGTGCATCGGCCAATATCACCTCATGCGGGCCGATACCGATTGACGACCATTCAGCGGCTTTTGTCAGCCGAGGTATACCGGATGACTCAGGGGCACCTTGCTCAACACGATATACCCCAATCACCCCCTCGCTCGTCGCCGTCACGCCTTCGGAGGCATACAACCACTGACCATCCGGTGAAAACACACCATGCCCATAATAATGCCGTCTGCTGTCTGCCTCATAACAGCTCCCTGCCTGCCCAGAGCGCACATCCACCAGCTGAATAAACTGCCCCGGTCGACGAGCAAACACCGCAGCCAGCGTGCCGTTAGGATGAATAGCAATACCATGTCCACGTGCGGGTAGCGGAAATTGGTGAAGACGTTGACCAGTACTGTCCGCGACAACAGCGGCAAAACGTCCCTCGCTATCTCGATCATAAGAATAACGACAGCAGCCGATCATGCGTGTCGCAGAAGCCGGTGTCAAAGGAGGCGATGTCGAATGCGCCACAGTCGAGGTGAAAGCTGACTCGGGTACACTCTCGGGCAAACAACCGGACAAACTCCCGATCGACGCTAATGCCCCGCCCCCTAATGCGCCTTTTAACAGTCGACGCCTTGTCTGATCAGTCACCATCGGTCGCATTAAACCCCATCACAATGCCTAACGACGGCGCGACATCATCGTGCAACGCCAATTGAATGTACTCCAGACCGTTGTATAAATTCAGTAACTCGCGGTATCCAGCGCGGGTCTTCAACATCACCGCCATTGACGGCTCTGCAGGCCAATCCGCCAATAATGCTTCAAAGCGAAGGGCGATCCGATCTGCCGTTTGCCCCTCCCCCTGCTGACGCAGCAAGGCGTCCAAACCCACTGCCGTCCCAACGTTTACATCAGAGAAACCGATGCTATCTGCACGTAACGTCTTGCCCAAATACCACTGTTGCAACGCCATCACGCTGGCTTTTAAATGCCGCATCGAGGTGCCGGAACGCCACGCTTCCGTCTGATAAGGCTTCGGGTATCCGGGCTTACCGAGTGGCATGGTGAGTTTCTTGACCGTACGATCCAACTGATTATTCAGTGCGCCGACATATATACCCAGCACCCTCTTTTCGGACAGGTTTTTCCATGGATTGACTTGCCATACCGCCTGCAAAGACTGACCCGTTTGTGCCAAATGCTGACTAATGGCGGTCGCTAACTGGCAACCGTTTGGTGTTTGCAACGCCTTTGGTTGATCATACAGAAACCATTCCAGCGCCCCCAAGCCCTGCACGGCCACGCTGGCCTGAGCCACATCCTCAACGCCCTCTGATTGTTCTTTTTTTAGCCACTGTGTTAACTGTCTGCCAGTGGTGTTTTTCTTATCCGGCCAAAATTGAATGTGCCAACTTAATGCTATTGCGGCTTCATCCCCTTTATCTCGCCCTTGCAGGGTCATCCAGGCGGTCATGGTGTCTCGCCAAGCCTGTTGCATGGGTAAGAAGGGGGATAAGGTTTCGTTATCTGCATCCCTTTGGCAATACACCGTTACGGTATAGGCCAACCTCTGGCTGGCTTGTGCAAACGCCGACGCGCCTTGATAAGATTGCTGCCACATCACGGTAGACAACGCCGTGTGATCGGCAGATGACGCTTTTTGTGCCGTCGTTAGCGAAAACGGCTCACATCCCGCCAACAGCAAGGTAAGCCCAGCACACACCCATGCCTTGTTCTGACATCGGCAAACCTTACTCTGAATGCCGTGAAGAATAGACGTCACCATCATGCTCTCCTATAAAGAATCAAGAAACGCCAACAGCGCATTACGATCGGCGGTGGACAACCCCACCACTTTGTCACGGCTCGCTTGCGCTTCACCGCCGTGCCATAACACCGCCTCTAACACATTGCGTGCTCGTCCATCGTGCAACAAAAACGTATGCCCATTCACTTCCTCCGTGTAGCCCAACCCCCACAATGGCGCCGTGCGCCACTCGCGGCCATTGGCTAAAAACTCCGGTCGGTGATCCGCTAAGCCTTCACCCATATCATGCAGCAGCAAATCGGTATAAGGATGAATTCGCTGCGCCGACAACGCCGGTAGCTCAGGATTATCCGCCGTCATCAGGTTTGTTTGATGACAGTTTTGGCAGCCGATGTCCGTAAACAAGGCTTCACCTTGCTGTACTTGCGGATCATCCACATTACGTCGTGCAGGCACGGCCAAATGCCGTGCATAAAATTCCACAAAATCGAGCACATTGTCCGATACCTCTGGCTTTCCACCATCGGGTAAATCCGTACATATGCTTTGTGGCTCGGTGCAGTTTTCTGTCATAAATAACGCGCTGGTTAAACCTAAATCACCATTGAAAGCCGCCGCGTTTTGCTGCATCAATGTCGGCTGTCCCGCTTTCCAACCAAAGCGTCCGACCGTTAGCCCTTGCTGTTTCACGTCCCACACTTGATTGACTTTACCGCTGATCCCTTCGCTTTCTGTCTTCTGCATTTTTGCTAAGGCAAACAAAGTGGACTCTGGGATCTGCTCTAGCAGTCCAAGGCCAATCATCGGCGGGGCGACACGAGCAGAGGTTTGAACGTGCGGATGCATCTCGCCGTAGTTGAGATCGCGAATGATCAACGTCGGCTTACGCAACGTCACGGTATGACCATCAGCCAAGGTAACGGGAACGGCGCTATATTCAACGGTTACCTGCCCTTCAGGCTTGGCTTTCGGTAAGGCGAAATCTTGTAGCTGGCCACCATAGATAGGATCGGGGATCACACCACTCGTGATCACTTGTTGTTTTTGCGCATCGGTCAGTGCCGGAATACTCAAGCGCACCAACATCGACACTGCATTGGTATCACCCGCTTGTGGCGGATGCCCGCGCCCGTCTTTTATATGGCAGTTTTGGCATCCATTGGTGTTAAACAGTGGGCCGAGGCCATCTCTGGCATCCGTCGTCGCGGGGGCTTGTACCCACGGGTTTCGAAAAAAACTGTTACCGACACTGAAATCTAACCGTTTAGATAAGGGCAAATTGGCCGCTGGCAACGAAAATGCATTGGGACCCGATTTACGTACCGTGGTATCCCCGCCGGATTTCAGCTGGGCGACATCAACCACCGTTTTAGTAACAACAGGGGTTGTCTTGGCAACAACAGGCGACGTTATAGAGAGGTTGTCAGAGGCAAAAGATGTCGTCGTCGCGAGGATAAAACTCACAGAAAGGACGACACGCGGTAGGGAGAAGATCATTGCTCAAACTCTTTTATGTGGCAGTCTGTGTACTGACCGCTGATATACAGGGGTGACAAGTGAAATAACATTGTGACCGTTGATTGACGGGTGTGACGGATGAGATATCGACAACAACAAGGGGCTCACACTGGAGCCCCTTGCGAGGATGTATCACCGATTAAAACTGGTGATCAGCCGTATCTGGGTTTAAGTTACTCACCCCTAGCACACTGGCTGCTTGTTCAATGCCTTGAGTCTGTTTCACTAACGCCATGATCGACGCGTTCACTAATTGATGACCCGCTTTATTGCCGGATGCAATCAGCTGATCAAACGACTGGCCTTTCTCTTCTGCGGATTCAACCAAGGTATAGACTTGCTGACGCGCACGCTCAACGTCCCCTTGAATAGACGCGGCCGCGGCTTTGTCTTTTTTCGCCACTAAGTCGTGCAGACTGGGGCCTTTCACCGTTTTGCCTTCTACCGTTTGGTAGGTACCGGTGTACACGTTGACGATCCCTTGTTCATTGTAATAATGCGAGTAATGGGTGTTGTCTGAGAAGCAATCATGCTCGTCTTCCGTTGAGTTGGCTTCTAACGCCACTTTCATGCGCTCACCCGCCAATTCTCCCAGCGACAGTGACCCCATACCGAATAGCATTTTACGCAATCCGTTTTCTGCAGAATCCGCCAATAACTCAGCACGATAATTACCGGTTTCGCTCGGTGACCACTGCTGTGCCATCCAAGTGAGATCATCTTGTAGCAACGCCGATGCAGCCTGCAAGTAATCGTTACGGCGGTCACAATTACCGTTGGTGCACGCTTTCCCCTCGACGAAATCGGTATACTGACGCTCGCCGGCTCCATTGCGGGTACCGTTCAAATCTTGGCCCCATAGTAAAAATTCAATGGCATGGTAACCGGTCGCCACATTCGCTTCCGAGCCGCCAATTTCATTCAAGTCAGCCAATAACGCCGGGGTTATTTGGGCTATATCGACGGTTTTATTGCCAACAAGCAGTGAGCGATTGGCAATAATATTGGCCGTTGCCCCTTCATTGCCCAGTTCATACTGATAATCCTCGGCCACATAATCAATCAACCCTTCATCCAGCGGCCAAGCATTCAGTTGCCCTTCCCAATCATCGACAATCGCATTCCCGAAACGGAACACTTCGGATTGTTGATACGGCACACGGGCTTGCTTCCATGCCTGTCGGGCTTGCTGTAGGTTTTTCTCTGACGGCGCCACAATCAACGCAGCAATGGCGCGATCCAAGGCTTGGGCGGTCATCAGCGCATCGCTGTAAACATGGTGAGCAATATCGGCATAGTGTGAAACGACCGCTGACTGTGTCACGGGGGTATCAGCGGCATAACCCACTGTCGGTACGGCCAGTAGCGCAGCCATAATAAGATTGCGAGAAAAAGGGAGGTTCATGATTAGGTCATCCATGTAAAAGCGGGATTAAAATGATAATCAACAGCAACATGACCGACATTCCTGTATGGTGAATCGTTAGCATACGACACCGCCACTACCGAGCATGACATTAATACTAATTATCATTTGCATTATCAAATGATAACGAAACCATTAACCATCTGCAAACATCCTTTTACAATTTACGGTAATAAAGCAGGTCGTTATTAACAAAAAATGCCCCGACATCCCTTTGGGTGAATGCCTTGTGGGATAAGGCAAGATTATGAAAACAAAGGCTTCCAACTTGAGGCGGATTACGGTACTTTCGCCCAGCACTATTGAGGAGAGTTTTATGGATAAGCACGATGAAGTCTTGATTGCCCTTCGCCAGATCATTCGAGCCATCGACCTGCATTCACGCAAGTTGAATAAATTGGCAGGACTAACAGGACCACAATTGGTCTTAATGCGTGCTATCCGTGATTCCGGTGAAGAAGTGACCATTCGTCAGCTGTCAAACAACACCAACATGAGCCAAGCCACCGCGACCACTATTTTGGATCGCTTAGAAAAACGTGGCTTAGTGAAACGTGAGCGCAGCACACTGGATAAACGTAAAGTACACGCCCACCTTACCGAAGCGGGTCAAGATACCCTCTCGAAAGCGCCCCCTCCTCTACAGGAAGATTTCGTCGCTCGCTTTCATCAATTGGAAGAATGGGAACAGTCTTTACTGCTTTCATCGGTTCAGCGTATTTCCACCATGATGAATGCCGAACATTTAGATGTGGCCGCCATGTTGGAAGTCGGCAGCATTACTCAGCCAGAAAACGAATAAATAGACGGTACGACGGTGCTTCTCGAAGGGATTGAAACATTGTTGGTGCTGGCACAAGAAGGCACCATGAGTAAAGCGGGAAGCCGTCTGTATCTGAGCCAAAGTGCCGTCAGTAAGCGGATCGCTAAACTGGAAAAACGGTTAGGCAAAAAGCTCATTGAACCCCAAGGCCGGCGGATTAAACTCACCGCAGATGCGCAGCAGCTCATTGCAGCGGTTGGCCCAAGCATGAATGAGATCAAGGGGCTGATCTTTGATCAACTGCCCGCCAGCGATCATTCCCTGATCCAAATTGCCAGCTCTGAAACCTTAGTGGCAGGGTATCTCGGCGAATGCATGGGACGCTATTTTCAGCATGATCCCTACATCCGCATTTCAACCCACCATACCCCTGTCATTGTGGAAAAAGTGCAAGCGGGAGATGCCACGTTGGGCTTTTGTGCTGGTCACTTACCGCCACAGCACGGTCTCACCACGCTGCATTTATTCAATGAACCGTTTGTGGTGATTAGCCAGATGCCATTAACACAACCGCCTGTCGCGCTGTTAGTGAATGATTTTAAAAATCCCGCCAACGCGAATCAAGCCAGTACACTGCAAAAAGCTGGCATCATGCCGCTAATGGAAATGGACTCTTATACCGCCGCCGCGCAATTGGCCTTAGGGGGCGTTGCGCCGGCTTTGGTGCCCATTTCCATCGTCAAAACCTTACAAATTGCGCCAGCGCACTGTCACCAGTTTGAGGCACTCAACACACTGACTCGCCCTGTCCATTTGTGTTACCGACAGAGCAGCGCCCGCTCTGCACGCGTTAAGGCCCTTATTGAAACCATTGCGGATTCTGTTCCCACAGCAATTTAATCGCCATGATCATCGACACAATCACCACCATGGGCCGGATCAATTTACGGCCCTTGGTGATCACCACTTTCGCCCCCATTCGCGCGCCTAAAAAGCCGCCGGCGGCCATCACCAAGCCGATTTCCCAAATCGGTAAACCTGCCGCAATAAAAAACAGCAAGGCGGCAAAGTTTGATGTGAAATTCAACACCTTGGCTTTTGCCGTGGCTTCCACCAAACCGCATTGCGCAATGGCCACAAAACACACGGTAAACAACGCACCCGCCCCTGGGCCAAAGAAACCGTCATAAAACCCAATGCCTGTGCCCACGGTTAACGCCAGCATATTGGCTGACATTTTCGCCTCACCGCCCCCTTGCCCCGCTTGGGGGGCAAACAAGAAATACAAAGCAATACAAACCAGCAGAACCGGAATCACATTGGTTAATACCCCGGCATCCATCCGCTGTACTAATTCCGCCCCTAACGCCGATCCCAAAAAGGTCATCACAATGGCATTGCGCATTTCCTTCAGGCTCACTAACCCATTCCGCACGAAATACCATGACGCCGAAAAACTGCCGAACGAACCCTGCAACTTATTGGTTGCCAAGGCTTGCGCTGGCGGTACCCCCACTGCCAATAACGCCGGCACCGTGATCATACCCCCACCGCCTGCAATCGCATCAATAAAGCCGGCAATACCTGCCACTAAAAACAAAATGCCAAGTATGTCTAACGACAAATCCATGTTATGTCTCTTTTATCGCACTCAGAAAGGCCCTGACAGTATCACCGACTTTTCAGGACAAATAGCGAAACCTAAGACAGCAATCTATTCCCACTTGTCATCAACCATTTAAAAACAGTGTTCGATGTCTCACTTTTTCGTCATGCGTTTTTGATCAAAACGTTATCAATTCAGCGCAAAATGTAATCAAAGAGCCAAAAAACCACCCGCAACACCCCTATGTCCGTGAGCAGCCTCTCATTTTACGCCCCGCACCCATGCCGATTCGTTATCAGAAAGCGAAATTCGGCATTTAACAGATCAGAGCAGTTTCAGCACTATGACGACCATGAAGCAGTGAGTTGTACTTTATTTTCGCATTTTGGCAGCACCACTCACCAATACGGATTTTTTCATTTTGTGTAGGACACGTTATGTTAGTAGTAATTGAGCTTATTGTCGTTTTAGGCTGTATTTATTGGGGGCTTAAAATGGGCGGCCTCGGCGTTGGCCTGGCGGGCGGTTTAGGGTTAGCGATCTTGACCTTGGGGTTTGGGCTTGAACCAAGTGCCCCGGCAGTGGATGTCATTTTGATCATCATGGCAGTGGTGACGGCCGCATCGACTATGCAAGCGGCGGGCGGTATGGACTGGCTGGTACACCACGCCGGTAATTTAATGCGCCGTAACCCACGTTACATCTGTTTCTTAGCGCCGATGATCACGTGGTTGATGACCATCATGGCGGGTACAGGCTACACCGTATTCTCTACCCTGCCTGTGATTTCTGAAGTGGCTAAAGAGATTGGCGTTCGCCCATCACGCCCATTGTCGGCAGCGGTTGTTGCCTCGCAAGTCGCCATTTCTGGCTCACCGATTTCTGCGGCAATGGCAGCGATGATTTCCATCATGGAACCTATCGGTGTGAGCTTCCTTGAAATCATGGCTGTGTGTTTACCGGCCTCTTTCCTTGCGGCGATGGTCGCGGCCTTCATTGCTTCACGCCAAGGTTGTGAACTGAAAGATGATCCGATTTACCTTGAACGCCTACAGCAAGAACAAAAAGAAAAGCAAGCCGAAAAGACGCTGTCTCTGAACTTTGACCCACGTGCAAAATACTCGGTGTTCCTGTTCTTGTTGGCGACGGTTGCCATTGTGGTTTATGCCGCTTTCCCAGTGCTTCGCCCTGCGTTTGAAGACGGCAGCATGATGTCAACGCGCGATATCATCATCGTGTCTATGTTTGCTGTGGCGTGTTTGATGGTGCCATTCTGCAAGATCAATCCGGATGCCATTATCCGTACCTCTACCTTCCGTTCTGGCATGAGTTCTGTGGCCGTTATCTTGGGTATCGTGACAATGGGCTCCACCATGGTGAACGCCCACTTACCTGAAATCAAAGAGTTCGCAGGCACACTATTGCAGTCATACCCAATGCTGTTGTCAGTGGTACTGTTCGGCACCTGTACTTTGCTGCTGTCACAAGGGGCAACAACGCCACTGATCATTCCATTGGCATTGAGCCTACAAGTACCACACTGGGCTATTTTGGCATCTTTCGTTGCAGTAACCGGTGTCTTCGTTCTGCCGACTTACCCAACCTCACTGGCTGCGATTGAATTCGACTCAACCGGTACCACACGCATGGGCAAAAACATCTTTGACCATCCGTTCTTACTGCCAGGTTTAGTGGGCGTCGTGGTCGCGACCTTGTTCGGCTTCATCATCGCACCGATGGTGGTATAACCGCCGAATGCCTAGAACCTAGAACCTAGAACCTAGAAACGATAAATTTGAAAATCGCCACTAGGCACTTAACAATGAAGCAATCACCGCGTGGGTGGTTGCTTCTTCATTTCATCACTCGCTAACTGCTGTAACGCCTGCCACACCTGCTCACCCGCTGGATGTAAACGGGCTTGATAGCGGTACGCATAATACGCAATCGGCAGCCGCAGGTGCGAGTCACCAATAATGGCCACCTGACCACTTTTCAGTTCAGCTTCTACCGAGTAATCCGGCAACCACGCCACCCCCACTCCTTGTAACACCAGCTTTTTCAACAAGTCCGTCATAGACGATAAAAACACGGCTTGCAGGTTAACCTGATCGCGCACCGCTTCCACTTGGCGTCCCATGTAAGAGCTTGGGCTATAAGCCAGCCATGGCACGGTATCGTCACCCTTAAGCTGAAATTTAGGGCTGCCTTCTGCATCACAGACACACACGGGTAGCAATTCCGCTTGGCCAATGAGCAAAGATTGATACGGCGGCAAACGCAATAAATCATCATCAAAGGCCAACAGCACATCACACCCGCCTTCTTGCAGTTCTTCAATCGCATCATCCACATCGATCGCTTCCACACTCAACAAGGGCTGGTGCTTACCGGCCAATAGCGCGGGCTGAATAGAAGGCACAAGGCTACTGGCCAAAGAGTGTGCCGCCGCCACGCGCACAATGTTGCCCCCCAATTTGGAGAGATCAGACAACTGCCCGATACCGTCGATCATCTGGTTCATAAGGGTACGGGCAGTAATACGGAAAAGACGGCCACTGGGGGTTAACGCGACGGGAGTTTTACTGCGATCAATCAGCTCTGCGCCAACCATGTGTTCTAACGCTTTAATCCGTCGACTAAACGCAGGCTGCGTCACATTGCGCATCTCGGCCGCTAAGGAAAAATTGCGCACTTCTGCCAACGCCAGAAAATCCTCCAGCCATTTACTTTCTACATTCATACATTACAAAGACACAGGAAAAAGAAAAAGCGAGTATATACCTCGCATTAATCATCTCAGACAGATTTCAAGCTCGCACGATCACACTTTCATACTTTGCCCATACAGATTCGGCATCACCACCCCAACAACGGCATTTCTCAACATCCTTGCTGCACTCTATAGTGGCGTTAATGGAAAATACTTTTAGGAACAATAAGATGAGAAAGAAACTCGGCATTCTTGGTGGTATGGGACCTTTGGCAACCGTAGAGTTTATGCAGAAAATTATTGCCCGTACGCCGGCGCATAATGATCAACAGCATATCCCTATGTTGGTAAGCAATAACCCACAAATCCCAGACCGCACAGCGTTTCTGATCAGCGGCGGTGAAGACCCGTTCCCCGCACTTAAACAAGGCATGGAAGAGCTAGAGAATGCGGGCGCGGGATGTATTGTCATGCCGTGCAATACGGCCCATTATTGGTACCCGCGTCTTAGCCAGCAGTGCAAAGTGCACACTATCAGTATTCTCGACAGCGTGGTGCAGGAAGCCGTAGTTCGTGGTTACAAGAAAGTCGGGATCATGGCAACGACCGCGACCATGCAAACACAAATGTATAAGTCTAAATTAGCGCAATACCAGATTGAGGTCGTTGAACCATCTGATAGTCAGCAAGTTGCTGTAATGGAAGGCATTTACGCGGTTAAAGGCGGAAAAGTAGAGGCCGGTCAACAAGCGATGCTACCGGTGTTTGAATCCTTATTAACACAAGGGGCTGAAGCCGTGATTTTAGGCTGTACCGAGATCCCTGTGGCACTGGCTGAACAAGCCTACCATCAGCCGCATTTGTGTCTTGATTCTCTCGATATTCTTGCCGATCAGTGCATTCAATGGGCCACGGAAGATGCCGTTGAGCTGGTCGCATAACAACAATGTAAGCGCTTAACTGACGCATTACACAAACCTTTCCTGTCTTTCCTTTCAGTCCTTTGTAAGGGGGCGATATTGTCTCATGAGGCCGGCCAACCAGCCTCAGCGGGACATGTCGCTCTTTTTTTTGCCTGTCCCTTTTCTCACGCCCCTTTTCTTTTCGCTCACGGCATTGACTTGTCGTGTGCGACGCCGAATGCGTTATTCACAGTTCTGACAATATAAGCAAAACTAATAGTTTTCATCATTTTATCCTCTGTTATTCAATTGCAGAGCCCACGCAATCTATCTGTTCTCGTCTTCCCATACAGTAATAGCCACGAACATAACGCTGTTGCTGCTCCCCTATTCCGTCACTCAAACATGATGCGGCAATGCTTCGACCCTATTTCACGACTTTGTATTTGAACGATAAAAAGCCGGCTCCCTGAAGGGAAAATGGCAAGGAGAAAAACCATGATTTTACTGGAAACGTGTTTATTACTTGGGGCCATCATTCTCGCGGCAAGACTCGGCGGTATTGGCGTCGGCCTTGCGGGCGGCTTGGGTATGGCCATTGCCGTGTTTGTGCTTGGTCTGCCACCGGGCGATATTCCTGTCTCGGTGATTTTGATCATCATGTCCGTGATCTTGGCGCTGTCCGTCATGCAGCAAGCGGGCGGCATGAGTTACATGGTGAACATGGCAGAAAAAATGCTGCGTAACCACCCTAAGCACATTAACATTCTGGCCCCCGCGACCACCTTCATCCTGACAACACTGGCCGGTACCGGCTACACTGCGATGTCCGTTCTGAACGTGATCCAGCAGGTCGCAAAAGAAAATGGCGTACGCCCAAGCCAACCGCTGAGCTCGGCTGTGGTCGCCTCGCAAATCGCGATTACAGCCTCTCCCATTTCAGCCGCGACAGCGGCCATGTATGTGGTGGTTGAGCAGATGGGCGTGACCTTCGGCGCCGCGCTGAGTGTGATAATGCCTGCTGCAGTGTTTGGTACTGTGGTCGCATCGTTTATCGCCAGCCGCCAAGGCTGTGATTTGAAAGATGATCCTATTTTTCAGGAGCGTGTGAAAAAGGGTCTGGTCAACTTCACGCCAGAAGCGCAGAAACACCAAGAGCCCACACTGGCTGCTAAACGTTCTGTCTGGCTGTTCCTCGCAGGGGTGATTTTCATCGTGGCACTGTTGCTGTTTAAGCCAATGATTGGTCACGACTTAGGTTCGCGCGACATCATCGTGATTGTGATGCTATTAACGGGCTTCATTACGGCCATGGTGTGTAAGGTCGAACTGACGTCAATTAAGAAAGCGCCGATTTTTGCCGATGGCGCAGAAAGTTTGGTGGTGATTTTGGGTATCGTGTGGCTCAGCTCCACCATCATTGGTGTTCACATTCCAGAGATCAAAGAATTGGCCGGCAATCTGCTGAGCGAGTACCCTGCACTGCTGGCGGTGGTCTTCTTTGGTACGTCAGCGCTGCTATTCAGCCAAGGCGCAACCAGTGCCCTATTGGTGCCGATTGCCGCCTCGTTGAACGTTGATCCGGTCACGATTTTGGCCAGTTTTGTGGCAGTGAGTGCACTGTACATGACCAACATCTACCCAACCACGGCGTTTGCCATTGCCACTGATGACACGGGCTCTTTCCTCGATAAGAAATGGAATGGCTCTTACATTGTTAACCATCCGTTCTTCTTGCCGGGCATGATAGGTATTGTGGCCGCCGTGCCGTTTGGCTTTGTCATTGCCAATCTCGTGCTGTAAACCTTGTACTATAAATCAAGTGCAACAAAGCAAGCTCAACGCAGCATAAATAATTAGTATAACTAATAGGCACTCGCTTGAATAAGCGGGTGCCTAATCGTTTTCTCTTGTAACGCTCGACCTACACTTTTTTCACACCCATGCCGATTGCACATAGCTTACGAGATCGGCCCACCACAGCGCACTGTTATTCACCCAAAAATGCTTATCCAACCACTGTGGGTTTTGATCTAGCATCAGCTTGACGGCCATGGTCATGGACACCAACACCACCATAGGCCGAATGAATTGACGCCCACGGGTCACCACCACTTTTGCCCCCATGCGAGCACCAAGGAAGCCCCCGACAGCCATGGCCAGTCCAACTTCCCAAATAGGCAATCCCGCCATAATGAACAGTAACAAAGCGGCTAAATTAGACGTAAAGTTCAATACCTTGGTGCGTGCGGTAGCTTCTACAATACCCAACTGTGCAATCAGTACAAAACAAACGGTAAACAACGAACCGGTCCCCGGGCCAAAAAAGCCATCGTAGAACCCCACCCCCATGCCGACAGTTAACGCGAAACCCCACTCCGACAATTTGGGCTCTCCGCTACCTGTGGTGGTTGACGGTACGAACAAGAAATACAAGGCAATAGCGAACAACAGCACAGGGATCAGGTTGGTCAGTACGCCCGCGTCCATCACCTGTACCAGTCCCGCACCCATCAGAGAGCCACTAAACGTACAAGCAATGGCAATACGCATTGTCTTCAACTGAACGAGCCCATTGCGGACAAAATACAGCGCGGCAGAAAAGCTTCCAAACGTGCTTTGCAGTTTGTTGGTGGCTAACGTTTGCGCCGGTGGGATCCCCGCAGCCAATAGTGCTGGCACAGTAAGCATACCGCCACCGCCCGCAATCGCGTCAATAAACCCAGCCACGCTCGCAACGAGAAACAGCGACCCAATAATTTCCCAAGACAATTCCATACCCATATCCACAAGAGCAACAACGACCTCTGCTCCTATTGGTAAAAGGCATAGCAGAGTCACGTTAGTGTCGGCGACAAAAAGCGCTTAGGATACGGATAGAACATAAAATGAAAATAACAAAGATGCTTGAAAAAGCATTTACACGCTCAATCGCGGAATAAACAGTCAATATGGGTGACGCAGCGTAATGATACGTGAAGTTTTTATGCGGGCTTTTCATGCGTGTTTTGATGACAGGTGGTTACGGTTGATTACGGTTGATTACGGCATGCCTCGGCGAGCAGGGAGAACTGCACCATCAAATAGCGAACGAGTAAATTATCCAGACCTTGCACATCCAAGGCTTTTTGCATGCACGCCAGCCACGCCTGCTTTTCAGCCATGCCAAAGGTTAAGTGTGCCCAATCTTCAGGGTGAGGATGCGTCGATGGCGGTATCTGCCCGGCCATCCAAGCTTGCAGAAACATCGCCAATTTGGCTTTCGCGTCCGTTAAGTCTTCATCGTATAGCAAGCGAATCTTTTGCGCTTCCGGCAAGGTGTCCATTGCGTGATAAAAACCTTCGGCTAACCGTTCTATCCCTTGATGCCCGCCAATTTCTTGCATCAGTTGCTCACTCGGTGCAAAAGCCGGGATATCACGATGAATAACGGAAGAAATATCAAATGAATCAGACTGCATAAATCGGTGCCCACTCTCATCACTGTCGCCATATACCGTCTCTTAACTGTAGTGTGCTACTCACACAGTCACTGTCACAAAAAAGAAAACCCTCACAAGGAGGGTCATCTTTCATCACATATACCGAATTACACAGACTGTTTCCGTTGACGACGTATACCCCAACCGACACCAGCCATCCCCATTAAAAACAGGCCAAATGATGCAGGCTCTGGCACCTGCGGTGGGCCGCTTGGCGGACAATCACGTGTCACGCCAGCGCGAGTGTTAGGACATTCTGGGATTTCTTGAAAAGCTTTATCACTGCCGCTACCGAGTACTGATTGTCCACGAATACCCACCGCAATAAAATCATTCAGTGATAAACCTAAATCAGCAATATCAAATGACACATCATAATACCAGTCAGTAAGCGGAGAACCCTGATTACCAACCCGCAAAATTACATCAAATGGTGCAGGGTCAACAGAACCATTAAAATTACAGCCAGCTCCACAATTACTGGTATTAAAAAACGTATTAGTTGGTGCTACTGCGGGACCGCCACTACGAGCAATCGCACTAAAATTCATGACATCCAAATTGGCCGATGTGTATTCTGTTGCCCCGTCGGTATTAAACGCAACAGCTAAGATATCTGCATCCGTCTGAGGTACTGAAATATTAAATGTAAAACGCCCTGCGGTGTTGTCATTAATGCTGTAAGTGTAACCAGCCGTTGGCGCACTCGTATCTTGCCAATTGGTGATGATGATTTCACCTGCACTTACACTGGTTGCCACCATGCTTCCGCACAATGCCAATAATGATAGAGGGGAAACTACTCTCATTATTTTGCTCCTTCAATTTATCTTTTTTGTGTTTGGCATGATCTTATTAGCATTAACCATGCCACCCTTTCCCTCTTTATTTTTCAATGTATTACATCTGTATTCATCACATCAAGTCATCATGTGTAATAGAAGCTGACAGTGAATGATGGTGACACTCATAACCACGTATTTTTGTCGCTATCTTGAGACACAGTCTCATTATTTAACACCTTTTAAATCGGTTTAATCCATTTACTCGCTTACCTCGCATTCAAATAATAAAAGACATCAATTTCACTGTTAAAAATCCTGACACCGTGTACGGTCTTGTTCTTCAGGCATAAAATAGCCCTGATAAACAGGGCTATTTTTCATTTCACTTTGCGAACCACAATGCGGTATTCTTTATTATTTACGACACGTAAATCGGCCCACCAAACGATGTGACTGGCGGCACTTCTCCCGTGTATTTCTCGACATTTACGACGACCGTATTGGCACTGGTCGCTTGCGCCAGTTCCGAAGTACCAATATCCATCGTCAGGGTATTCGGGTCACCATACGTGTCGAGCGCACCGACTTTCACGCTTAATGGACCATACCACGCCCCTTCATAAATACGCACAACGCCGGTTGGGTAATTGTCAGACACGACCGCCCCCGCTAAGAGTTGACCACGATCGTTAAATACCCGCACCAAGTCACCGTCTTTAATGCCACGGGCTTTCGCATCGTCTGGATTCATGTATACCGGCTCACGGTCTTGCACCGTGTAGGTCGCCCGGAACGCATCAGACTCACACATTTGGGAATGCAAACGCTTGTTCGGGTGACAAGACTGTAACCACAGTGGGAATTTTTCCGAACCCGGTCCGCCATGCGAACGCTCTGCTTTCTCAAACCACATCGGATGGCCTTGGCAGTGTGCATACTTATAGCTAGCGATTTTGCGGCTATAGATTTCAATGAACCCAGAAGGCGTCCCCAAGGGGTTAATTTCAGGATCTTCACGGAATTTGGCGTGGCTGACGTAATTCTTACCCGCACCAAAATCAAACCACCCTTTTTCATCTGCCCAAAAGGCATCAAAGTCCGGCATTTTGAAATTGGCTTTGTTGGCTTCTTTACAACCGTCATACAGGGATTGGATCCACTGTCGTTCATCCATGCCACGGGTGTACTCTTTACTGCGATTAAAACGACGACAAAAATCGGTGAAGATGGCGAAATCTGTCCGAGACTGGTACATCGGATCCACCAGCTTATGCATAGCCAATATACCGGTACCGGAATACGCGCCATATAAGTCGATGTCATCCCGCTCATATTGGGTACACGCCGGCAAAACGATATCCGAGAAGCGGCAGGTCGCTGTCCACGCAAAATCAATGGTCACCACCGTTTGTAACTTCTGGAAGGCGACTTTCATGCGATTGCGATCTTGCTGGTGATGCCACGGGTTACAACCGCTGACTACCAGCATTTTCGTATCAGGCAGGATCACCTTATTACCGTTGTAGTTAATTTCTTTGCCCGGCTCAAGGATGGCATCAATCCAACGCGCCACTGGCATGGTTTTACTGTACCCCTTGTAATCATTGTTATCCCAGATCGGCGTCATGCCCTCATCCAAGTTACGCGGGAAGCCCCCCGGGCCTGCCGCCCCTGTCGGTGGGATCCCCACGCCGCTGTAGTGGTGAGAATAAGATATCCCGCCCCCAGGCAAGCCTATTTGCCCTAACATGGTCGCGATCACTGCACCCATCCAATACGGTTGCTCGCCGTGCTGTTGACGCTGCACCGCCCAGCCAAAAATCAGCTGGGTACGGCCTTTGGCTAATAAACGAGCAAACGCGCGAATATCATCGGCTTTGACGCCACAGATTTTCTCTGCCCATTCCGGCGTTTTTTCGACTTTGTCTTTCGCCTTGCCTAACACATACGGCATGAATTCTTCAAACCCGAGTGCATAGGTATCAATGAATTTCTTGTCGTACAAATCTTCGGTATACAAGGTATGGGCGATGCCCAACATAAACGGCACATCGGTTTGTGGATTGACGTATTGGTGATCACACTGCAGGTAATTCTGGGTTTTCGATTTGACCGGATCCACACAGATCACTTTGATCTCTCCTTTGGCCACCTTGTCTTTTAGTTGCTCGTAATACATGTAGGAGTCATGGGTTTCCGCCTGCCACCCCACTTGGGTGTTTTTCAGTGGATCATTGGCCCACCAAATCACAGTATCCGTGTGCTCTAAGATCAACGGCCAAGAGGTCCCTTGTGCGTACACTTCGGTCGACCCCAGTACATAAGGCAAAATGGTCTGCCCTGCCCCCGTCGAGTAATCCCCCACTTTGGTGGTGAAATTACCGTGCATCCCAACCGCACGTTGCATGTGGCTGGTACAACTTTGGAACTGGCCGGTTTGTCGCCAGCCCGTCATGCCCGCATTCAATGCCCACGGCCCATAGTCTTTCTGGACGCGTTCTAGTTCGTTGTAAAACAGATCCAACGCTTCATCCCATGTCACGCGAATAAAGCGATTATTCCCTCGGGTATCACCGCTGTACTTGTGCTTCTTCAACCAGTCGAGGCGCACCATGGGGTAACGTACCCGCGATGGGCTGTAGATGATCCCTTTGATGCCTTTTAGCATTTCTGTCGGGTATTTATCCCTCGGCAGTGGCTCAATCTCAGCCACTTGTCCGTTGTAGATTTTGGCGCGGAAAGCCCCCCAATGGGATCCCGTGACTTTCCATACCCCCTCCGCCGAATACGGCGAAGTCACTTCTTCAGCGGCTCTCGCCACCGATCCTAATAAACTGGGGCCAATCACAGAAACCGCACTGGTGGTGGCTAGCCCTTTTAAAAATTTACGTCGACTCAGAGACATCACTTACCTCACTTCGCTTCTTATTAATGGCTTTCTTTAGAAAAAGTCGATGAGTGTTTCTGCAAATATTTCAATACCAAGGCTTCGCTATCATGATCCAGATTCACGAACGCCAGCATACCGTTGAACATCCCCGGCCATGTATTGGCATCAAAGTGGTTGGGTGCAGGTTGGGTATGACACACACTACAGTTGGTGGTGTAAGCAGGCTTAGTCTCAGCCCAGATATCGTCAATATTGCTCAGTAACGACTCTTTAGGCATCCACAATTTCACCGTCACACGCTGCCAGCCTAAGCCAGTCAGTTCATCTTCTTTCTCTTCAAATTTTTCCACCAGCGTGTCACTTTGCGCGGCCTCTTTGCTCAACGCAGCAGTTGGAATGTTCAACCCAAAGTCTTCATTGATCACGCGACCAAAGCCTTTGGTTTTACGCCAACCAGACAACTCCACTTGCACGACGTCATCTTTTACTTCTACAACTTTTACTTCTGATGCAGGGTTAAGTTGGCCACCATCAATGGTCATCGCCTCGTCTTGATACATCGGTAAGAAACGCACACTGTAATAGTTGTCACCTTCACTGTAAGAGGTGCTGTGCGATTTTTGCACTAACTCTTGCACCATGCCGCCCGCTTGCCCCATATCACCCGGCAAGGCATGCGCGATCCCTTTATGGCAATCAATACAGCTTTGATCACGCTCAGCCGCTTGTTTCATCTGCGATTGTGCTAACGTGGACATTTCATCCCACTTCATGCTGTCGTAGTTATGGCAGCTTTTACATTCCAACGACCCATTGGCAGAGAAACGTGCCCATTCGTGATTCGCTAATTCCGCCCGTTTTTCCAAAAACTTTTCACGGGTATCAATGGTGCCAAAAATGGTCCCAAATACCTCTTTACTGGCCTGCATTTTACGGGCAATTTTATCCGTCCAATTATGCGGAACATGACAATCCGGACAGGTTGCCCTTACCCCTGAATGGTTGGACCAATGCACGGTTTGTTGGAGTTCTTCATATACGTTGTCACGCATTTCATGACAACCGATACAAAATTTTTCGGTGTTGGTCATTTCCAGCGCGGTGTTAAATCCTCCCCAGAAAATCACCCCAGCGATGAATCCGCCAAGGGTTAAGACCCCTAAACTGATATGCACTGCGGGACGCCAAAAGGTCGCCCACAGTTTTTTTAAAAACTTCATCATAGTCGTACCCTGTTTCCTTGTTGGTCATTGTGGCTCAGCGCGATCAGCGTCGTTTAGCCATGACCCGGCGGTCCCCAGAAAAAGATCTGCATCGCCCAGATAAAGAAGCCGTAGCCGCTTACAATGGCAATCGAAAGGATTGGAAATAGAAATATGGTGATGAAGAGAAAAGAGCGCCATTCGTACTTGGCTCTTTCTTTGTCACTGACTTGTGCTGGCGTATTCATTGCTGACATCCTTTTTTTCTTCTTATGCCCCCCATTCATACAGGCCAAGACCCGTCACCAATGGGCTACTGAGCTAAGTATAGTTAAGGATGGAAAGTGGATTGAGAATTGTCCGTTCAAGCAGAAAAGGAAGGTCAATAAGGCGATAATCGTCACACCGTCAGGCACAAAAAAAGGATGCACTCAGGCATCCTTCTTCAAACAATGTGGTGCTATTTTACAACGCCGCGCTATACAGCGTCTGACGCTGTTGGTACAACTTCAGACGCTGAACAAAATTGGCGTAACGCTCAGCGTTTTGATCATCCAACTTTTTAATCGCGGTTTGTTGTGCATTCATGGCTTGATTAAAGTCACCCAACGCCGCATACGCTGCCGCAAGGTTATCGTAATCACCCGCATCACCAGTGCCACTGCGGCTTAATACTTGCTTGGCGAGCTTCAGTGCACGGTGACCATCACGTATTTGTGCATCATTACAGGTCGCGTATAACCACACCAAGTTACGCTTGGATTCTAATGACCCACTGTTAGACGCTTCATTGAACCACTTAATGGCATTGGCACAATCCACGGACCCATTATTGCTCGCACCCGAGGCATAATACATCCCCAGCTCCACCATCGCGCCCACTTCACCGTCATTGGCCGCTTCGGTGTACCAATGCAGCGCTTGGGTATTATCACGTGGCAACACTTGCCCCGCTTTAAAGAGATCGCCAATCATGGTTTTGACTTCAGGCATATCAACGGCGGCTTTTTCCAACCAGTACATGCCTTTTAGCGGATCGGCTTTCAGGCCATTTGACCCTTCCAGATAGGCACGCCCCAAAAACAACTGCATGTTCTTATCCCCTTGCTCCGCTTCTAACTCCACGTAGTTCAAGGTCGATAATAAATGGTGTTCCGGTGACGTCGTGACCGAGGCATTGGCAAACGTTGCGCTGCACGCCATCACGCCAAACATGGCACCACATAGCACTTTTTTTAGGGTCATTGTTGTTGGCATATCGGGGTTCTCTATCATTGCACGGTCACGGTATGGGTTGGCAATGTAAAGAAAGCGTGGTTAAAAAACAACCATTGCAAAATGCATTTTTTCAACGAATTTGGGCGAAGATAAGCGGATTGGCTTGCGAGTCAGTTGCTTAAGAGGAATAAAAAAATAAGGCAAAATGAAGAAAAGTGAGAGATAGATCTCACGTTAGCAGACAAGCATAACAGGATCGCCTGAACTATTACTGACAAACCTGATGATAACCCTGTCGACAACACGATTAACAACATGACGAGTAAGCCCGTTGGCGATATGCATGGCACGCTAACGTTGTTTCTCGACACCGTCATCGATTAGCACATCAAGACGGACATAAAACAGCGGCCAAGCCGGATGTCAGGCTTGGCCGCTTGCTGATAATGTCGAGGGTGCAGATACGCGATCTTCTCTCCCCCGCTCGGTTTACAAATTCCTGTAGTGATCTTCACCCGCTTCGATATCTTGATCTTGGTACTTCGAGGCGGTGCCATCGAGATCGATATCTAAGTCAATTTCATTGGGGAGATCCAACAAGGCATCACACACCAAGACAATGTCGTATTTGCCTTCTGGGACATAATCCATCGAGTACGTATTGTCTTCCCCTACTTTGGCGGTTTGCAGTGGCGCATAATCAGAGCCTAAATCACCGTACTCTTCCGTGTCTGACTCATACAAATACACATAAGCATCTTTGGCAGAGGTCACACACGCGCTCACATCAATGTCCCCAAATAGCTTACCAACCGTCAGGTTATCCACCACACGAAACCCTTCACTTTTCAGTTGATAGGCTTGCTCCACCAATTGGATCATGCTGCGCAGATCAAACGACATGGTAAACGTGGTAGGCGCATCAATGTTGATGTTCAGTCCTTCAAATTTCAGATCGTCCACGATGTCCATTTTGAGATTATCTATCGGGTTACCCACGTATGAATACGGTGTATTCAAGAAGTCCCCGTAGCTCCCTTGCAAGACTGACATCGCCATGGTGGTGTACTCCCCAACGGGCACCAACTGCTCAGTGATCAAGTTGACCAAATCCACCCCAGCGATATCGTATAAATCAATCACGATGAATTTCGGATACCCATCGTTATCGACAGGGATCTCGGAATCCGCAGGAATACATTGGGTCGAGTTAACCGCATAAGGATCCGCCATGCTCTTGGTGGTCCACTCCACAATGGTGCCAGCCAAATCGGTAATCGAGACCGCATCAATCGCCACACAGGCTTGCAGCTCATCCGCCCCGTTTGGCACTTCTTCCGGTGGTATGGCCACATCCACCGACACAGGCACGGTGCCACTGTCTTGGTTTGGCGTGGCCTCGTTCGTCAACGCTGCAACATCATCTGAGTCACTACACCCCGCCATGATCAGCGTGGCGAGCACTGGTAATACTATTTTTTTCATGTCATCACCCCTACGACAATAAATAAACTGGCCTGTACCAAACCAATCTGCTGGCCGCCGAGTGTTTGGTTATGTTCTTGTGTACCGCGATGAATGAAAGTGAGGGTCACTCCTGATGACATAACCTCATTTCCCTTCATGTTGGCAGATGGCCGAATCTGACAGTTCAAATATTAGGCAGGAATAACAGGGCAAAAAATTTATCCGAGTACTAATTAAGTAATGAGAAAAAGATCTTACGATCAAGACGAAATTACACGCACAAAAAAGCCGATCATGATGATCGGCTTTTGATGTTCAGCTCTTGCGGGCGATCCGCTATACCGGATCCACTTCCAGCATCGCCGGTATGTTTAACTGCGGTTTCTGCTCTTGCCCAAAACCACGCAGACCCACAACGTGTACGTGTTCGCGATCTTTAAAGATCTTACGCACCAGTTTGTACGTTGTTCCCTTCTCTGGGCTGATGTTTTCTGGCGCGGCAATCAATAACTGCATATCCAGACGCTCACACAGCTCAAACAGGGTCGCGATCGACTTACCATCCAGACGCGCGGCCTCATCGAGGAACAACAGACGACATGGGATAATGTCTTTACCACGCAGACGGCGTGATTCTTCTTCCCAGCTCTGTACCACCATCAGCAAAATAGCCTGACCGGTACCGATCGCTTCACCCGTAGACAGCGCGCCGGATTCGGCTTGTAGCCAACCGTCTGTACCACGGTTCACCTCAATGCTCAGCTCAAGGTAGTTACGGTAGTCCAGCAGTTCTTCACCCAAGGTTTGTGGTGAACGCTGACCCACATCAATGTGCGGATTCAAACGTTGGAACAGTTTCGCCATGGCTTCAGAGAACGACAAACGCTGGTTACCGAACAGATCCTGATGCTGATCTTGCTGCTCTGCCAAGCCGTGCAACAGGGATTCATGCGTTTCGCGTACTTTCACGTTCAGACGCACGCCTTTCACCTGACCAAAACCGATGTTTTGCAGGCCTTGGTTCAACAAGCGAATACGGTTCTGCTCACGCTGAATGGTCTTGCGAATAATGTTCGCGACCGAATCAGAACTGATTGCCAAGCGTTGCTCACGGGCGGTCAGCTCTTCACTCAGACGCGCCAGCTCCACTTCCATCTCTTCAATCGCTTCAACCGGATCGTCGGTACGAATGATGTCGTGACGGATACGCTCACGCAGGTGCTGATAAACGGCAATGTAGAACAAGACTTTGCGTTCTGGACGTGACACGTCTTCTGACGCACGCAGCGCATCACGCAAGTTTTCGTTGTCTGCCACCGCCAAGCGCAACGCACCCAAGGATTTATCTGACAACGAACGCAGTTCATCGGCGGTCATGTACGCCATTTCACGACGGTGCAGGCGACGCTCAACATCACTTTCACGTGCCAAACGCAATACCGCACACCAGCCCGCTTTCGCGTTCACAACCAGTTTACGGATGTCTTGATACTCTTTACCCACTTTACGCAGACGCTTGATCAAGCCCTTCATTTCCAGCTCAACCGATGTGATGGTTTTTTCTAGCTGGCTACGACGGGTACGTGAACTGTGCAGACGTTCATTAAGCTCATCACGGCGCAGACGCGCACGCTCTTCGGCTTCCACATCCGCACGCACACCCAACTCTTGCAGTTCGCGTTCAAATTCCTGAACGGTTTCCAGTTTCGCTTGGTGTGAACTTTTCAATGACGCCATCAACTGGTTGTACTGGTTCGCTTGTGCACGGTTCTGCTTCAAGGCATCGCGACAACGGGTACGCTCACGCTCAGCCGACGCCAGTTTATTTTTCAACTGCTCGTTCAGCTCAGAGCTCTTGTTCAGCATGTCGATAGAATCGGCGTAGCTGAAGTGATGACGACGCTCGACCAAATCTGCCACGGCGAAGATTTTGGTCTTCAACGCTTGTAGGGTCTGATCCGCTTGCACGTAGCTCGCTTGCAGCGCATCGAATTGCTCTGGGTCTGCATCCAACGCTGTTACCAGTGTTTCCAGTTCCGCAATCGCCTTACCGTGACGGTCAAGGTAGTTCGCAGCGTCATCCAGTTGGGACAATTGCTGCTCGATTTCGTCAAAACGTGCTTGTAGTGTGTCGTCTTCCAGCAAGTTCACCAGCGGGTTGATCTTGCCGAGTAAGGTTAACCCGTCACGCGCACCGATTAATTGGCTGCGTTGCTGTTGTTCAGTGGCTTCGGATTCTGCAAGCTGACGTACAACGTGATTACGTTGCTCACGTACCGTTTTCAACGCCGCTTCCGGATCGTCATTGAACGCCACGGCCATGTGTGTCGCCACAAAACTGTTGAAGCTCTGGTACAAACGCTGCAGTTTTTGTGAATCAAACGCGGCTTTGGCGTGATCTTCAATTAACTGCTCACGTTCTGCACGCAGTTGCTCAAGACGCTGTTCACGTGCCGCACGGCCAAACAGTGGCACTTTCGGGAAACGCGAGTAACGCAACTGACGGTCGTTCAGGTGTACACACACCGCGCCGTCCATCTCATCGACATCGAAACCGCTGTCGTCAAACGCATCCACATCGCCTTCGATGATGTAAAGATCATCAGGACAATCGTCCAACGCCACCAGCTTGTCTTTAATGCCTTTCAGATCAGGCACGACAATCGCGTGACGAGAAGGACCGTACATCGCACTGAAATACGGCGCATCCGCCAAGGTAATATCGTCGTAAATCTCTGACAGCAGGCTACCGCCCAAGGTATCGGCTAATCCACGCAAACGTGAATCATCGCTACCACCTGGCTGTGCCAGACGCTCAATCGCCTGCTCCAACTCGGTTTTACGGGTCGCTAACTGATCACGTTTTGCTGACACCTCGCGCTCTTTGTCGAGCGTGTGCTGCATCGCGTCCATGACCGCCTGACTGTCATACAGTTCAGACTCCGACTGCTCAGCCAGTTTTTCTAACGCATCAGACGCGGCAATCCACGCTGGCGCCGCCGCTTCCAATGTGCTGATCTGCGCATTGCACTGCTGCTCTTGGCGACGGTATTCATTTCGTTGCTCAACCAAAATCGCTTGGTCTTGCTCTAACGCTTCCAATGTCGCTTCGTGACGAGCTTGTTCTTCAGCTAACGCTAACTCGCTATCCACAGTCACCGCAAAACGCTTGGCGTACGTTTCTGCCAATTCTGTTGCTTGACGCTGATTACGTACCGCACGCTCAAGGTCGCGGTATTGCGCTTTAAGCTGCTCGCTGCGCTCAGTCACCGTGGTCAATTGACGGGCATGGCTGATCAGTTCACGGGCTTTTGCACCCGCTTCGCCACGTGCCACCACACCGGCAATGGTCGTCACCAGCTGCAAGCCTTTCTCAAACTGTTGCGCCGCGGCAGATGACATGTCCAGCTTGTGCTTCAATGCCAACAACGCGGTGGTTTGCGTGTCTTGCTCTTGCTTCAGTTGTGCCAGATAAGGCACGGCTTTATCCGCCAACAACTGATGATCGCCAGACAAGTCACGGGCTTTTTCCAGCGCCTGTACCGCCTGCTGGTATTGCAGCGCACGGGTTTGCTGCATGTCCAACGCTTGTTGATAATCTGCAAGCTGGGTTTTCAGGCTGTCGACTTCTTCTTCGGTCAACAACGCTTGTTCTTCGGCCATGGCCAGCTGTTCAGCCGCTTCTTCCACCACCATGACCTGCTCTTCCAAGCGCTCGGTCAATTCTTCCAGATCTTCACGGTAACGTTCGATCTTCTCTTGCTGACGCACTGCTGTTTGTACCAACTGCAGGTGATCCGACGCGGCTTGATGATCTTGCTCTAACGCGCTTTCGCGGTCTGTCAGTTCATCCAGCTCTGCAGTCATGTTGATCATTGCCGTTTGCTGATCGTCCAACGTTTTACGTGAACCCATCAGCTCACCGCGCAAGCTCAGCGTTTGCTCCAGCTTATTACGACGTTCGTTGGCATGGCGCATGTAGTCCGCTGCCACGTAATTGGTCGCTTCGGTGATCAGGTGTTTAAACAGATCACGGTCACTTTGCGTCAGTTTGATCGCTTCCAGCGTCATGCGGTTTTCACGCAACGCCGCTTCCATATCCTGGAAGGCTTTCTTCACGCCGCTGTTGTGTGGCAACAAGTAGTCGCGCAGCGAGCGAGTAATGGCACTGGAGATACCGCCGTACAACGAGGCTTCAATCAAACGGTAGAACTTTGAACGATCCGTGCTGTTACGCAGTTTCTTCGGCAAGACGCCAAATTCAAACATCTGCGCGTGGTAATCGGTCACGGAGTTGAAGGTTTTGAAAATCACACCTTCGTGCTCAGCGGTCACCACGTCTTTCACTTCGTTGATCTGACGCACACGCGCCTGATTGTCCGACAGCGTTTCCACCAACACATCGGTCGGTTTCACGTGCGACGGCAGGCCCTGAATAATGAATGGCTTGATGTCGACTTTCTTATCTCGGCCCGCCACTTGCTGTAGGCGTACCGCAAAGATAATGCGCTGGTTACGTGAGTTCACCACGTCCAATGCCGAATAACAGGCACCTGGCTTCAACTTACCGTGCAAACCTTTGTCACGCGAAGCATTCGAGCTGCCCGCTTCCGTGGTGTTACGGAAGTGCAACAAGCTTTGATCGGGGATCAATGAGGTAATGAAGGCCGCCATGGTGGTCGACTTACCGGCACCGTTACCCCCTGACAAGGTGGTGACCAAGTTATCGATGTCAAAAGTACGGGCAAAGAAGCCGTTCCAGTTGACCATGGTCAATGATTGATACTTACCGCGTTCCATTAGGCATTGCCCTCCTGATCGGCGTGGTCTTGGTCATGATCGACATCGTGTTCTGCGTCGTCGTTGTCGTCATGCTCATCCAGCAGGCTCGACTGACTCGGGGCTTGTTGATGCACCACCACCGCTTCACCATCACGGATCAAGCGGATCTGCGCTTCACGCATATCGTCCCCGGCGCGCACATCGGCACCAAAACGGAATACTGATTCGCTGATACGGAATTTACCGCTTTCGCCAATCGGAATAATCATGCCCAAACGGCGCAAACGGCGCAGTGAGGTTTTGACTTTGTCATACAGCTTTTCACGGTCCAGATCCGACCCTGATGCGCGGTTAGTGACCAGCTTCATCAGTTTCTTCTCATCGGCCAGCGTCATCAGCTCTTCAAACATCTCTTGGTTAGTGAAGATGCCTTCATGCGCCAAACGCTCTGGGCTCAGGTAAAGAAAACACAGTACCTTACCCACCAGCATGTCAAGTTCGGCCAATACCGAACGGCTGATCAACGAGGTTGAACGCGGACGCAGGTAGAAAAAGCCTTCTGGTGCACGCACCAATTCCGCGTTATAACGCTTATAGAACATCGCCAATTCCTGCTCAAATTCAATCAGCAGGGCATGGTTATCTAAATCTTCGCTGGAAACATGACGACCAGAACGAAGGGCATTATCCAGTGCCGGGAAAAGTGGGTTGGCAATCGCCTTGGCCAACTTCTCAGGCATAAATTCTTCAATATTTGTCAATGACATTCGCTTGTACCTTGGCTCCATAGTCATTAATTGCTTCCCAGTCAGGCTGGATGGCGTTGAAATCAGACTCGGCGTAACCCAGTCTTACCGCCTGATCAATCACCAGGCGCGCCAAATCAAAATGCTGGGCATGGGAATGCTGAGCCAAATAGTCTTTGAGCAGCACACTCAGGTTAATTGCCGCACCGGTTTCTTTGTGCGCTTGCAGCATCACCGCCACTTGATCGGCTAGCTGATCGGTCACCAGCTCTAGCTCTTCAAATTCCACCGCTTCAGGTACCATACCGGTCACTTCATCGTCACGCAGCACGAGGGCTTCATCACGCATGTCCAACAGGCGGTCGGCATCGGCATAGGTCAACACCCAAGGGGCATCAAAATAGTCCTGTACCGACTGGCGTAAACGCTGGCTAAAGGCCCGGTTTTTATCCATGTCGATCGCGGTACGAATGAATTTGTGTACGTGGCGGTCATAGCCAATCCACAAATCAATCGCTTGCTGACCCCAGTTGATGATGCGATCCAACTTGGCTTGCAAGTTGAAAATCATGGCATCAACAAAGTCCAGTTCAGGCTCGCCCTGCACTTCTTCTTGAATAATCAGCAACTGGGTCTGTAATTGGTCACCGGCCGCTTGCAACGTGTCTTGTAACTCGCGCAAGGTGCTGGAGGTTTCATTCAGCAGCACTTCACAGCTCGAAATCGCCGCACGCCAGTCTTGATTCAGCAATTCAGCAATGTCTTTTTTCACCTGCTGCTGCTGTTCATCCATGGTGCGCTGGTTCAAGTCGATACGGTCAAAGATCTCCGCAACGGAATACTTCAACACCGCATGCACGTTCTGTCGCCAGTGTTTCTCGTCACCGCCTTCTTGGGCAGCGGTCGCGGCTTTATTAATTTCATCTGCCACCATCGCCAACTGAATAGACAATTTCAGTGTGGAATACTCACGATGGCGGGCATAGTAGTCTGTGATCCCCAGCGCCAGCGGGCTTAAACGGTAAATACTCGCACCGTCTGTCACTTCACTGGTAAAGCGGGAAATCAAGCGTTGGCGAACCAACTCATTTATGGCGTTGTTGGCACGGAAGGCCACGGTTTCTTTTGACTGGCCAAACATGTCGCTGACAATACGAAATGCATCAACCAGTTCACCTTCCCCTAATTCTTCATCGAAACGATCGCTGCTTAATACCGCGATCGCCAACAGGAACGCCAGCCGTTCAGTTGGCAGGTTAAGCTCAAATTCATGCTGCTTAACCCAATTGACCAACTCAGGAACGGTCTGGGTTACGTCACTCATCCGTTGTCCTTATTGCTTGTATGCGCGTCGTCTTCAGTGCCATTGAGTGGCCGTTGCGCATATACGTGGATATATCGCCCTAAAGACAAAAAAGGCTCCTGACGGCAGAGTTGTTGCTCCATCGCCAAAACCTGTTCAAAACTGTAGTCACCCACCCTGACGGTTTGCATGTAGTCATGGAAGGTTCTCACGCCGGTTTTCCCCAAAATGGTGAATCCCGCTTCGGTGAGCCAACTATACACCTCATCCGGCTTAATGCCTTTCTGTGGTTGCAATTTAAAACGCTTACGGTGCGGCATCCCTTCTTCAATGTGGGTTAAATTGCCACAGATTAAGTTTTTAAACAGTAACCCGTTATAGTTGTAGAACATCACGGAAATGGCGCCGCCTGGCTTCACTTGCTGTAACAGGCAATCTAAGGCTTCTCTCGGATCCGCCAGCCACTCCATCACGGCATGGAACAAAATCAAATCCACCGGGGCAGCCAGGTGTTGATCAATGTCCTGCACCGCGCTGTGAACCAGTCGATACTGATCCAGCAACCCGTTCTTTGCAATGTCCTGCTCGGCCAGTTTGAGCATTTCACTGGAGAGATCACATAACGTGACGTGATGCCCGCGTTCAGCAATTTTTTGTGAGAGCTGGCCTACCCCTCCGCCTGCATCTAAGACTTGCAGCGGCTCATTGTTTTCTAATAGGGCTAAAATTTGCGCCAAATCTTGCCAGACCACCGTTTGCCTAATTTGGCCTTTGCCGGTCCCGTAAATATTTCTTGCAAATTTTTGCGCTAAATCGTCAAAATTTCGGTCTTTGATCACGTCGGCTTTACGTTATGATAGTGGTTCTAAAAATATGGCTTATTTTCTCACAAGCGATAGAGGAATAAAGGCTTGTGGTGCTTTTTCAAGCTCAACTGCTGATTTTTCGGACGACATTGCATGTTTGAACTCAAAAAAATTGTCTCTGCTTTTTTAATGCCTTTGCCCGCGATGCTGATTCTCGGGGTTATTGGTTTACTCCTACTCTGGTTTACCCGCCGAAAAGGGCTGGCTTCGGCCTTTATCAGCTTTGCCTTTCTTGGCATTTTCCTGATGTCTTTCCAACCGATCGCAACCAGTTTGTTGCGACCACTGGAAAAAGCGTATCCACCGTATGTGCCTGCGGGCAAAGCGGTGGAATACGTGATGGTACTGGGCAGTGGCCATGTGATTGACAGCGCGATGCCAATGACATCGCAATTATCACGCACCTCGCTCATGCGATTGAACGAAGGCATTCGTATTCACCGTTTGTTCCCGGGGTCAAAACTGATCCTGTCAGGATACGGCGGCGGCTCTGCCACTAGCCAAGCGCGTATGATGGCGAAAGTAGCGCTGGCCTTGGGCGTGAACAAAAATGACATTCTGTTGCTTGAAACCGCCAAAGACACGTGGGAAGAGGCGTTTCAGGCCAAATCCGTGGTGGGGGACAGCAAACTGGTTCTCGTGACCTCGGCAAGTCATATGACCCGGGCGATGGCGGAATTTCACGATGTGGGCTTAAACCCTACGGCGGCACCGACGAACTTCTTGGCCAGTAACAAGATCAATCAACCTTGGGATCGTTACCAGCCTCAAGCGAGTTATCTGGAACAAACCGAGCGCTACTGGCATGAAACGATGGGACGTTGGTGGCGCACTATTCGCCATCACTTAAATGAAAAAGTGGCTGAACAAGCGTAAACCTACGCCGAACAACACAATCAATACGTATCAACAAGCCGTTAATCCCGCCTCTGGATTAACGGCTTATTTCTTTCTGCCTGCTCGTCTCTCTTGTCTTGCTTTCTCACCTTGCAGCCTCTCCATGCCGTCTCGCACACACCGCATGACCTCACCAAACAAGCACCGCTCAACATTTGACCAATCAGCGCAGAACAAAGACCAAAACTGAACAATAATCCACCCTTATTCCAAAAGGCTTTATTTTGTGCCTTTTTCATATATTAAAAGTAATAAAAAACCATTCCTGTTTTGGAACCCGCGTCATACTATTGAGCGCAATTAGTGATTAATAAGTCAGTACATGGACGCGCTGATTTATAACAACGTTAGGAAATGTGTCATGCTCCAGATTATGAATATGGCGATCTTCGCCCTCCTTATCGCCCTACTTTATCGACAACAAAAAGCCGAACATACGCTATCAAAACGCGTGTTCACCAGCCTAGGTTTAGGTGTGCTGTTTGGTGGCGCGCTGCAACTGGTTTACGGTGGCGGCAATGCGGTGATCAGCGATACGCTGGAGTACGTTAACATTGTGGGCGCGGGATATGTCAGCTTACTGAAAATGATCATCATGCCGTTGATCATGGTGTCCATTATTGGTGCCATCATCAAAGTGAAAGACTCGGGCTCTCTGGGGAAAATCTCCGGCTTGAGCATCGGTATTTTGCTCGCCACCACTGCAGTATCCGCCTTGATCGGCATCATGGTCAGCAACCTGTTTGGCTTATCCGCTGAAGGGATTGTGCAGGGTGCCCGTGAGATTGCGCGCGGTGAAGCTCTAGAAACCAGTTTGCACACCGTACACGCGTTGTCTTTTGCTGACATGATCACCTCTTTCTTCCCGGGTAACCCCTTCGCCGATTTGGCGGGCAGTCGCCCTACTTCTACCATCGCGGTCGTGATTTTCTCTGCCTTTGTCGGTGTCGCGGGTTTAACCGTGATCCGTACTCAGCCAGAATTGGGTGAGAGCTTTGAAAAGTTCGTCAATGTCTCACAGGAAGTGGTACGCACATTAGTACGCATGGTACTGAGCCTGACACCGTACGGGGTATTGGCCCTGATGACCAAAGTGGTTGCGGGATCTAACTATGACGACATTCTGAGCCTGATCAGTTTCGTGATGGCCTCGTATGTCGGGCTGGGACTGATTCTGCTTATGCACTTAGTACTGGTTTCTCTGGTGGGTGTGAACCCCGTGAAGTACTTGAAAAAAATCTTGCCGGTACTGACCTTTGCGTTCACGTCTCGCTCAAGCGCAGGGACGATTCCGCTCAATGTGGACACGCAGGTACAAAAGTTGGGTAATGGCGACGCGGTAGCCAACTTCTCGGCTTCCTTTGGTGCCACCATGGGACAAAACGGCTGTGCCGGTCTGTACCCTGCGATGTTGGCGGTCATGATTGCCCCAACGATTGGTATTAACCCACTCGACCCAAGCTTTATGCTGACCCTGATTGCGGTGGTGACGGTAAGCTCCTTCGGGATTGCCGGTGTGGGTGGCGGCGCAACGTTCGCAGCACTGATTGTCTTGTCGGCACTGGATATGCCGGTAGCACTGGCAGGGTTATTGATTTCGATTGAACCACTGATTGATATGGGCCGTACTGCGATTAATGTTAGCGGTTCAATGACAGCGGGTACCATTACCTCGCGTCTACTGGGCCAAGCGGATGAGACACTGTTTAATGCTGACAACGATGTGACACCGTCGACAGCAAAAATCTAACACAGACAGTCAAAAACACCTTTCCTTTCGATTTTCAAAGCCACCTCCGGGTGGCTTTTTCTTATTTTTCAATCACGTTATTCCCAGCCTATCCCTTTCACGTGTCAGCCTTGCGCAGCGCAAAATTGTTTTAACGGGGAATATGAACGCCACATGAATATACCAGTCACGCATTATTCAGTCAGGCTTTGTTTTAATGGCTCCATCAACACGGCGACCCACCCAGCATGAACCGGTACGCCGAATAGCCCGAACAACGCTTTGAATGAAAATAGGATGACGACAATGAACAAGCCAAGTGTATACCTACTGACCGCGATCCTTGCCTTTGGCCCAACACTGGCGATGGCACAATCTCAACCTATCGCTTACACCGGTCCAACGAAAATCACACCGGTCCATGAAATACTGAACGAGATTAATATCTTCACTGATCAAGATGTCATGATGGAAGGCAAACTGATCAAACAGCTGAGCGCGGATACGTTTGTCTTCAGTGACGGGAAAGATGAAATCACGGTAGAACTGGATGATGACACCCGCTTGGGCCAAACCATTGATGCAGAAACTCGCGTACGCGTATACGGTGAAGTCGATGGTGGTCTGCAGCCAGAAATCGAAATTGACCGAATCCAAGTGCTGTAAGCGTTAACGCCCACACACTGCACTTTTCTTATAGCTACTTTGTGAATATCACACGCGGCCCAGCAGGATGTCTGAGGCCGCTTTTTTTATTTTTAAACCGTATGCCGACAACGAGCAGACATAAAAAAAGTGGCACCAAAGGCACCACTTCTATGGATTTATTCGCGATGACGAGATGACGTTTCTCGCCCGTCACATCAAGACCATTAGCGCACCAACTGACGCACTTTTTCCAGATCTTCTGGGGTATCGACACCCGCGGGTGGCGCATCAATGGCCACATCTACGTGGATTTTCTCGCCGTACCAGAGTACACGCAATTGCTCGAGTGATTCGATTTTCTCTAACGCACTCGGTTCCCAGTTGATGTAGGTATTGATAAAGCCCGCACGGTAAGCATAAATACCGACATGACGCAGCAGGTTACGGTGAATTTCCTGCGGGCGCTTAGCAAAGTTGTCACGATCCCAGGGGATCGATGCGCGGCTAAAGTACAGCGCATAACCGTCTTTATCCGTCACCACTTTCACGGCGTTCGGGTTAAACACTTCATCCGCGTGATCAATTTCCACCGCCAGTGTTGCCATCGGTGCCACACTGTTCGCCAGATTATCCGCGACCTGACGAATAATGGTTTCAGGGATCAACGGCTCGTCACCTTGCACGTTCACCACAATGTGATCGGCTGGTAACTGGTATTTCTCAACCACTTCCGCCAAACGCTCCGTACCCGACTCATGATCGGCACGAGTCAGGCAGACTTCACCACCAAACCCTTTCACCACATCCACGATACGCTGATCATCGGTGGCCACAATCACTTGCTCAGCACCGGCTTTACAGGCTTGCTCATACACCCACTGCACCATCGGCTTGCCACCAATATCAGCCAGGGGCTTACCCGGCAAACGGGTAGACTGATAACGCGCAGGAATAATGACTGTGAATGACATTATTTCACCTCTTCCGAGCTTAATGTGCGGGCTTCAGGTTCTAGCAGAACCGGAATGCCTTCTTTGATCGGGTATGCGAGACGATCAAATTTACAAATCAGCTCATTGTTGTCTTTATCGAAGTTAAGCTTACCTTTGCAAGCAGGACAAGCAACGATTTCAAGCAGACGATGATCCATATTCTTCCTTTACCTTAATAATCCGGTTAATCAAACGCTCAGCTTGCTCCGTCGGGATGACCGCATCGACTGGCAAGTACCACCAATCGGGCTGAGCGAACGTGTGGCATTTCACCGCATCTTTCTCAGTCATGAGCAAGTGCTGCCCGCGGGCAGACAACTGATGTAATTCTTGTTCAGAAAATGCTTTATGATCAGCAAACGGCTGACAGACAACAGGGTGAACCCCTAGTGTCGATAATGTATTAAAAAAGCGGGGTGGATGGCCAATTCCCGCCATGGCCACAACATCGCCAGATAACGCACTTACGTCACAGCGCGCACCCGACTGCACATTGACCAAGGCGGACGGCGCCAAATGCATCGGGATCTCACCGCCCTGCGCCTCACCGCCGTTACAAATCAGAAAGTCGACTTGCTGCAAGCGTTCGCACCCTTCACGCAAGGGACCGGCAGGAATTAGCTGCTGGTTACCAAAACGACGCTGGCCATCAATCACCACGATTTCAATATCACGCGCTAGCGCATAATGCTGCAAACCGTCGTCGGTGATGATGACATCCACGTCAGGCTCTAACAAGGCCACCGCGTCAGCGCGTACTGGTGACACCGCAACCGGCACCCCCGTGCGACGATAAATCAGCACAGGTTCATCACCCGCTTCCGCCGTGGTACTGCTGTCCGTGACACGATACGGGTAATGCGGCGCTTTCGCCCCGTAACCCCGTGACACCACGCCCGGTTTCAACCCTTTGGCCAGTAATTGCTCCACCAGCCAAACGACAACGGGTGTTTTCCCGTTCCCGCCTGCGGTGATATTACCGACCACGACCACCGGTACCTTGGCACGGTAAACGGTTTTTTGACCGGATTGATACTGTTGACGACGGTGACGGCTGATCGCACCAAACAGTTTGCTAAGCGGCCACAATACCGGCGAGAGTACCCACCCTAGCGGGTGAGACTCAAACCAGATTTTTTCAATCACAGAAGCCATTAGTCACCAAATTGAATACGATGAAGCTGGGCATAGGCACCGTTTTGTGCAATTAACTCAGCATGCACACCGCGTTCAATGATTTCGCCTTCGTCCACCACCAAGATTTGGTCGGCGTTTTCAATCGTAGAAAGACGGTGGGCAATCACCAGCACAGTACGATCTTTTTGCAGTTCATCTAGCGCTGACTGAATCGCACGCTCAGATTCCGTATCCAACGCTGACGTGGCTTCATCCAAAATCAGTACAGGCGCATCACGCAGCAAGGCACGCGCAATGGCAATACGCTGACGCTGACCGCCAGACAGGCTTACACCGTTTTCACCAATCATGGTGTCTAAACCATTGTCCATGCCGTTAATGAAGTCCATGGCATGTGCGAGTGTGGCGGCTTTTTCAATCTCCGCACGGCTGTAACGGCCATCGCTCGCATACGCGATGTTATTGGCAATGGTGTCGTTAAACAGGTGAACGTTCTGTGATACCACCGCCACCTGATCGCGCAGGTTCGTCAGTTTGTAATCACAAATGTCATGGCCATCAATGGCAATTTTACCCGAATCAATGTCATAGAAGCGGGTCAACAAATTCGCAATGGTACTCTTACCTGAACCGGAACGACCCACCAAGGCCAGTGTTTTACCGGCAGGCAGTTCAAAGCTCACCTTGCGCAGGGCTGGCGATTCTTTCGTTGGGTAGGTAAAGGTCACATCAGACACGCTAATCACACCTTTTACGCGTTCTGCCTCATGGTTACCGTGATCTTTTTCGGTCTCAAGCTCCATCAAACTGAACAAGGTCTGACACGCGGCCATACCACGCTGGAATTGTGAGGTCACGTTAGTCAAGGCTTTTAGCGGACGCATCAAACCAAACATCGAACCGARGATCAGCGCAAACGTACCCGGCGTTAATGATTCACGCAGGCTATCGGTATTGGCCAAAATCAGCACGACCACCAACGCCAACGATGCAATCACCTGAATCACTGGGTTCGCGATCGCCTGTGCCGAGACCAATTTCATGGTTTGCTGGCGCATACGGTTACTAACTTGCTCAAAGCGTTCTTGTTCGACTTGCTGACCGCCGTAGCTCAAGACCACTTTGTGGCCTTTTAGCATTTGCTCGGCCGATGAGGTCACGGAGCCCATCGCATCTTGCATGTTCTTGGAGATGCCACGAAAACGCTTAGATACGATACGGATGCTAATGGCTACAACCGGCGCAATCACCAACAGAATCGCAGACAGCTGCCAGCTGTTGTAAAACATGATGGTCATCAGGGCGATAATCGTTGCCCCTTCACGCACCAAGCTCACCAAGGCACCGCTGGTTGCCGCCGCCACTTGCTCAGAATCGTACGTAATACGGGAAAGCAATTTACCCGCAGATTCTTGATCAAAAAAACCCACGGGCATTTTCATAAAGTGGTTAAACATCTGGCGACGCATCGTCATCACGACATTGCCAGATACCCAAGACAGGCAGTAAGTAGAAACAAAACCGCTGACACCGCGGAGGATCATCAGACCCAGTAGGTAAATGGGCATCATCGCGAGGAAATTGGATTCGACGCTGTCTAAACCACCAAAACTTTCATCCATCAGGGGTTTAATCATAGAAAGCATCAGTGCATCACTTGCAGCGTTGACGATTAATGCCACTACAGCCGCCGCTAGCCCTGTTTTGTACAGGCTAATAGAAGGCCATAATTGCTTAAACGTTTCCCAAGTGGTTTGATCGTTGGGTTGTGTCATGGAAACCATTATTTCTTGAAGTCAATGTTTCACATTCTACTCGCTTCACGCCAAGGCACCAAATAAGTTCACCGATCCTTTTTTTAATCTGCTTGTTTTTCCGCCGCTTTTTCATCCATTCTGGCAAGCGGTGTCCCCTGCGAGGATAACACGCTTGGCGTCACCGTATGATCAGGCCGATACCAGGCGGCTTTTTTATCTTGCCGGTAACGCACAACATCGATCTGTTTTTGCACAATTCGCACACTGACTTGACCCGCTTCTGCGGTCGAGAGCCACGTAATGTCTCGCGCCTGATAACGCTGCATAATCGACGGTGACGGCAACGCCCAAGGGCTGTAACGCGCCACGGAAACCAAACCGTATTGCGGATTCATCGCGTCCAACCATGTCTGTGTTGACGACGTGGCACTACCATGGTGGGGCACAAACACAATGTCCGGTGCTAACGTTGGCTCATGCTGCGCCAAGATCAGCTCAGAAATCGCATCAATGTCCCCCGTCAGCAACACACTGGCCGCCTGTCCTGCCGCCACAGAGGGATCAGAAATATGAATGACACAGGAATGGGGGTTGGCGGCACGGCTCACCTGTTTTGGCGGCCATAAAACGTCAAACGATAAGCCCTGCCATTGCCAGTTTTCGCCCCGTACACATGGCAAGTACCCGGCACGCCGATCACTGCTGCGCTTCCAGCGCGGAGAAAAACGCGCATCGATATAATCCGCGCCACCAGCATGATCACTGTCGGCATGGCTTAAAATCAATCCGTCCAGTTGGGTAATGCCTCGCTGTTTTAATACGGGTTCGATCACCGAGCCAGCAATGCTGCCCATCGGCCACTGATCACCTGTGTCATACACAATGGCGTGCTGTCCGCGAGAAATGACCACAGCCAATCCATGCCCGACATCGAGCATGTCGATACGCCATGGCACAGAAGCGGTATTCATGGCCTCCCAATTCGCCTGTAACCCCGACTGACGATCCTTTGTCTCAGCAAAGAATAACGGTATGGATGAAAGGGCATCTAATGAACGGTGAAAGACCGGAAACGCCCACACCACACTGCAAATCAGCACGACGGTCACTAACACTCGACTTCGCCGCCAGGGCAGCAGCCAGCCCATTCCACCTACGGCCACGATACCGAGCAACAGCGGTAAGTGCGTGGTCGGTACCGCCCACCACTGTTCGGATGCCACGCTGGCAAAAACCAATACGGGTTGTAACGCAAGATCGGCCCCTTGCCACAATATGCTAGCCACCGAAACCCACCCCGAAAACACGATGGCAGCCAACACGAAAGGCACGACAATAAGGCTGACCCAAGGAATGGCGATAAAATTGATCACAGGGGAAAGCGGCGCAAAACCCCCAAACCAGATCCATTGCACCGGCAACATAAACAACAACAACGCCAGTTGCATCCATGCCGTCTTTTTTAATGTCTGCCAGATCCACTGGCCACGCGATATCAAGGGGGAGGCATCATGCTCACTGCGGCCAACACCCAAATGATGGGCGAGCAGGATCACCCCGACCGCACTGAACGACAGCCAAAAACCAGCAAGATAAGACGCCAGTGGATTGAGCGCCAGACTGATCACAAACACCACCAAGATGATCTGTCCACTCGGCCATCGAACACCGCCTCGCAACAAGCACAAGGCCAACAGGCTCATCATCAATGCACGTTGGGTCGGCAAGCTGAATCCGGCTAACCATGCATACCCCGCCCCACACATAATGGCACCCCACAGGGGTAACCAGCGCCAACGGGCGCTATCACCAAGAAGAAAACGCCCCAGACCGCCGCTCCCCCAGCCAAGCATCACCGCCAGCCCGATGTGCAAACCGGAAATCGCCATCAAATGGGCTAATCCACTGTCTCGCAGCAAGGCCCACGCGGTGTCATCCAGTAAATCACGGAAACCAAACCCTAACGCCAGTAAATACCCCTGATGAGCCAGCCCGTCAGTGTGCGCAACAGCCTGTTCAAATAGCCCTTGTCGCCAACCTGCAGGAGCTCCTTCACTGGCGGTTACGCGCTCTCCTTGATACACAATACCCGAGGCATGAATGCCTTTGCCGACAAAATGCCGCTCACGATCAAACCCCGCGCTGTTCACGCGGCCATGCGGTGGACGCAATTTCACACTTAATTGCCAGCGCTCTCCCTGACGCATCGTTGGCGCTGGTACACCCTGCTGCCAGCGCAACTGAAAACGGGATGTGATCCCCGTCTCGTCCGGTGGGCTCCCCCTTACCTCACTAACAAATTCAAACAATGTAACGTTATTGTTTGGATTTAATAGGCTACGAACCTCCCCGACTATGGTAATATGCCCCTGCTCTAGCGCAGCAAATTGGACGCTTTTAACATAGGATGTGGCGGAAAAATTCGCCAACAGCGCACCCACTGCGAACCAAAACAAGATTCGCTGATGGAAATACGCTAACACCATGCTGCCTATCATCAAAACAGAAACAAACGCATTATACTCTGGAAGTGATGGCCAGAAATGCAGCGATAACAGTCCAAGTGCAACCCCAGCTGTGTGACGCACCATGTCAACGCAGCCCGCAGAAATAAGAAAGACAATGCCTAGACAAGTCCTTAAACGATTCATGCCAAGCCACGAACTGATCAAGCGTCAAAAAGCCCTGAAGATTTTTGGCAACGTCCTGTATAACCCGAATTTGTGGTGCCTGAACCGCCGTTCGGCCTCGGGCGCGTTTGCAGTTGGCTTGTTCATGGCGTTCGTGCCTTTGCCAAGCCAAATGATCATGGCGGCCGGTTTGGCCATTTTGTTCGGTGTGAATTTGCCGCTGTCGGTCTGCTTGGTCTGGATCAGTAATCCCATTACGATGCCAGTCCTGTTCTTCGGCGCCTATAAAGTCGGGGCCTGGCTGATGAATACCCCTCACCAAGCGTTTCATTTTGAGCTGTCGTGGGAATTCCTGTTGCATCAGATGAATCAAATCGGTCCTCCCTTCCTGCTCGGTTGTATGGTCACCGGTGTTAGCTGTGCGCTTATCGGCTATTTTGGTATTCGAGGTTTGTGGCGCTATTCCGTGGTTCGCAGCTGGCAAAAACGTAAGTTCCGCGTGCTACGCTAATTTTTCTCACCCTTTTTACCGCACGCACTCATTTTGCACGCTCGCCAACGCCAAAGGCCGTCAGAAGCAAAAGAGCCAGATACAAAAAAACCTCGCAGTGCGAGGTTTTTTTATGCCTAACCGTTTTGTATACAACCCCCCATCACGGCGCAATGCCTTTCGATGGTAACGCAACAGCCGTAACAACGGTGAATGCAACACGCTGCGTTAACGTGAGCAGGCATGAAGCCAGCTCACGTTTTGACGCTAACGCACAGTGAAAACAGTACAGTGAAGAGTATGCAATAAAAACAGTGCCGTATTACTTGGCGCTCAATACAGCCGCCGGCTGTAACGCACTCGCCCGTTTTGCGGGGTACCACGTCGCCAAGAAACTCAGTACCACGGCTGTCACGGTAACTAACAGCACATCATGCAGCGCCAATTCTGTCGGCAAGAAATCGACAAAGTAGATATCACCGGACAAGAATTTATGCCCGACGATGCCTTCAAGGCCACGCAACATGCTGGTCAGATTCAACGCTACCAAGGAGCCCAATAGTGAGCCGATCAAGCTACCAATCACGCCTGAGAACACCCCATGCCAAATAAAGATGGAACGGATCAGCCGATCGGTCGCGCCCATGGTACGCAGAATCGCAATATCTGCTGAACGATCTTTCACGGCCATCATCAGAGTCGAGACAATGTTAAAGCTCGCCACTCCAATCACCAGTACCATCACCAAATACATGATGGTGCGTACCATCTGAATGTCGCGGTACAAATACCCGTATTTGTGGTTCCAGCTTTTCAGGTACACATACACGGGCAGTGTTCCGCCCACTTCACGCACAATCTGCTGAGCGTCCAAAACATTATCAACGTTCAGTTCGATGCCGGAAATACCGTCGCCCATCGACAGGTATTGCTGTGCATCTTTAAGGGGCACTAACGCAAAGTTATGGTCAATTTGCCCCGCCAAGGCCAACAACCCCACCACTTGCAAACGAATACGGTGCGGTGCTTTCAGCTTCAGGCTCGGATCAGGGTTCGGGATCATCGCGGTGATCCAATCCCCCACGCCAATCCCCAATTTATCCGCCACACCTTGGCCCAGAATGACCTGCTGCTTATCGGCTTCAAAATGGTCCCACGCATTGTCTTTCACGTACGTTGGCAACGCACTCACCGCACGTTGCTGCTCCGGATTCACCCCGCGCACTTCGACGGCTTTCAGGCTATTGCCCTTTTCCAGTAGTGCGGTGAACTGAATATACGGTGCTGCTGCCGTTACGCGCGGGTGTTTTTCAACCGTCTCCAGGATAGGCTGCCAGTCTTTAAACGGCGGTTGGACCGCTTCTAACTCCGCATGCGGAATCACCGACAACACGCGATTTTGGAGCTCTCGCTCAAACCCGTTCATGGCCGATAAACCAATGATGATCACGGCCACCCCAACAGCGATACCCAGCATGGACGAGATAGAGATGAACGACACCATGCGGTTACGTTGTTTCGCCCGACTAAAACGGCTACCGATAAATAATGAAAGCGGTCGGATCATCAAGCAGCCTCTACCTTAACCAGCTCGCCATCTTGCATATGCATGGTGCGATCAAGCTTGCCAGCCAGTTCTTTATCATGTGTCACCACCAAAAACGCGGTGCCCGATTCTTTATTCAAGGTGCGCATCAAATCATAAATTTCTAACGCGGTTTTGTGGTCCAAGTTACCGGTTGGCTCATCAGCCAACACCAATGCCGGACGGTTCACCAACGCACGGGCAATCGCCACACGCTGACGTTCCCCGCCACTCAACTCTGAGGGACGGTGCGCCAAACGGTGAGATAAGCCCACCAGCTCCAGCATGCTTTGGGCACGGCTACGGGCTTGTTGTGCCGACACGCCCCCAATCAACAGCGGCATCGCGACATTCTCTTCCGCACTGAAATCCGCTAACAAATGGTGGAACTGGTACACAAAACCAATTTCTTGGTTGCGCAATTTGGCTTGCTTGTTGGCACTCATGGCATTGAGATTCTGTCCTTTAAAGAACACCTCGCCCGCCGTCGGCTCATCCAATGCACCCAACAAATGCAGCAAGGTACTTTTCCCTGAGCCTGACGAGCCCACAATCGCCACCAATTCACCGGCCTCTAATGCAAACCCGACGCCTTTGAGCACCTCCGTTTCCAGTTGCGCTTCTTGATAAATCTTACGCAATCCCTGACAAACCAATAACGACTTACTCATAACGCAGTGCCTCAGCAGGACGAACCGATGCCGCCCGATAAGATGGAAATACGGTTGCTAGCAAACTCAATAAAATCGCGCCAGCAATCACAATCAAAATTTGAACCGGTTCAACAACGACAGGCAATGATCCGCCCGCCATGATCAAACTGCCACCGGTGACAGCCAACACACTGTTTAGGTTCATCGCCAATACCATACCAAGCAGGCCGCCGATGATCGCGCCAATCACGCCGCTGCTCGCGCCTTGTACCATGAACACCAAGAGCACCTGACGGCTGGTCATCCCTTGGGTTTTTAAAATGGCCACTTCCGCTTGTTTCTCCATCACCACCATGATCAAGGCAGAAATGATATTAAAGGCCGCGACACCAATGATCAGACCGAGCATCAGCCCCATCATGTTCTTTTCCATTTTGACCGCTTGGAACAGCTCACCGCGTTGTTCACGCCAGTCTGACCACACCATGTTGTCCGGTAACGGCTGGGTGGCCAGTTCAGACACCACAAACGGGTCATCCACAAACAAACGCCAACCGGTGATCTGATCTTTTTTCAAGCGCAACAAACGGCCAGCATCGTCAATGTTCGTGAGCATCAACATGTTATCGACATCTGACCCCGTATTGTAAAAACCGGCCACTTCAAAATTACGTTGGCTCGGGATACGCCCAATCGGTGTGTACTGGCTGGCACTGGTGACCATCAAGCGTACTTTATCGCCGACACCGACACCCAATTGATTAGCCAACCCTTGCCCAAGTAGGACGCGGTAACTGCCGGGCGTGAGCATCTCGAGTGCACCGCGGTTCACGTAATATTTCACGGGCTCAAATTGGGTGGGATCGACCCCCAGCAACATACCCGCGGCTAATGAGCTGGCACTTTGCAACACGGCTTCACCACGGGTGACAGGCACGACCATGTCCACGTGGGGCATGTCGGTTAAAAACGCAGGGGGCTGAGGCGTACGCGTGAGATGGCCATCCGGCCCGGAGACCACCACTTGTGGCATCACACCAAGAATGCGCGACTTCAGCTGATCCTCAAAGCCATTCATGACCGACAACACGGTTACCAATGACAGCACACCGATGGTAATACCAGCGGTAGACATATAGGAAACAAACCGGCTGAAACGATCGCCAGATCGTCCGCGCAAATAGCGTAACCCTATAAAAAACGATACGGGATGAAACATAGATTCAACAACAAACCATCCAGATAAAGACTGCCGCAAGGATACCCCTTGCCAACACCTTTTACCATTGACGTAGGCAAAAGTAATGTAAAAACAGAGGCTAAAATTGGACCAGTAACGGTCACTGACTTGCCCCCAAGCGAGAGCTAAGTGATAATCGAAGGATAGTTAATTTATAACGAGAGCAACATGAATCAGGACGAGTATTTTTCAGTCCATGCTGGATTGACCCTTAATGTAGAACCGCTCGCACCCGATGAATCGGTGCCCGAGCAAGCGGATTTTATTGCCGAAATCCCGCCCCTGTTTCGTGTTGCCAGTGAATGCAGCAGCCTTGATGACGACTTAGAGCGTGCTCTCACCCACTTTTCCAAACCCGAGGCCACAGGACTGACCCAATACTTAGCTGCCCAGAACAGTAAAATTAATTTGTTACTGTCTTTTGTATTGGCCCAGCAGGACGATCCGACGCAACGTTACACGACCCACACCTTTGGGGCGAGCCGTCTGACATACGGCGCATCGCAACCACTGGCTACGGGCACAGCGGTTCGACTGAAGATCTTCCTCGATAACCCAGCAGCGGCCGTCTACGCCTATGCTGAAGTCACCGATTGTCACACTGAACACGACCTTGTGACGGTTCATTTACGTTATACGCGACTCACGGAAGAGGATCAGGACCTGTTGATCCGAGCAGCCTTACTCTTCCAACAAAAAATTCTGCGCCAACGCGCGCAACAGCGATCAGAACATCAATAAGCCATGAAAGCACACTCCATACTCTCTCTCCCTTCCCCCCATAAAGCGGGAGACTGCCGATTCATCGGTAATATTTCGGGGGCCGCGCTGGCATTGTCGATTGCCGAATTGGCCGAATCCCATCAAGGCCCGCTACTGGCCGTGGTGCCGGATACTCAATCCGCCTTGCGCCTGCAACCGGAAGTCAGCCAATTCACAGCCAAAGACGTCACGGTTTTCCCGGACTGGGAAACCCTGCCGTACGATAACTTTTCACCGCATCAGGACATTATTTCAGCGCGTCTGTCGTGCTTGTATGGCCTGCCTCAGCAAAAAGACGGGATCGTCTTAGTGCCGATCAGTACCTTGTTGCAGCGTTTGAGCCCACGCGCGTTTATTCAGCAACATGCGCTATTGGTCAGTAACGGCGATCGCCTGTCGCTCGAAAAGCTGCGCCTGCAATTGGAAAACGCGGGTTACCGCCACGTGGATCAGGTGATGGAACACGGCGAATACGCCAGCCGAGGCTCGTTGCTTGACCTCTTCCCAATGGGCAGCAACCAGCCGTTCCGTATCGACTTCTTTGATGATGAAGTGGATTCCATTCGTCAGTTTGATCCCGAAAACCAACGTTCAACCGGTGAGATTGAACAGATCCGCTTGTTGCCTGCACACGAATTCCCGACCGACGAAGTGGCCATTGAAAGTTTCCGCATGCGCTGGCGTGAACGCTTTGACGCGCGCCGCGAGCCGGAATCCATTTATCAGCAAGTCAGCAAACGGACATGGCCAGCCGGTATTGAATATTGGCAACCGCTGTTTTTCGATGAAACAGAAACCCTGTTTGACTACCTGCCAGACAGCAGCCTGCTCGTCACTATCGGTCACCTTGAACCGGCGGTGGATCAGTTCTTAACCGATGCCGAATACCGGTTCGATCAACGCCGTGTGGATCCGCTGCGTCCGTTGTTGCCACCGAAAGATTTGTGGCTCAACAAAGAAGAAATGTTTACCCATTTCAAACAACTGCCACAAGTGCGGATCCGCAAAGACGCGGAGCCGGAAAAAGCCGGTCGCTTTAACCCGGCACTCAGTGCGGTGCCCGCGCTCACCATTAACCACCAGCTCAAAGAGCCGTTAGCGGAACTGCGCCGTTTTACCGAGCAATTTAACGGGAAGGTCATTTTCTCTGTGGCCTCTGAAGGCCGCCGTGAAGCCCTGCTGGATTTATTAGCGCGGATCAAGCTACGTCCGATCGTGTGCGCATCACTTACTGAAGCCATTGCGGCACCCGGCGCCTTTAGCTTAGTCATTGGTGCTGCCGAGCACGGTTTTGTGTTGGATAACCCAGCTATCGCCTTGATCTGTGAAAGTGATCTGCTGGGTGAGCGCGTGGTGCAACGTCGCCGCAGTGACGAGAAGAAAAGCGTTAATGCCGATACCATCATTCGTAACTTGGCTGAGCTGCAAGTCGGTCAGCCCGTGGTGCACCTTGACCACGGTATCGGTCGCTATCAAGGACTGCAAACCCTCGAAGCCGGTGGCATCAAAACCGAGTACGTGACCTTGGAATACCAAGGTGGTGCGAAACTCTATGTGCCCGTTGCCTCTTTACACCTGATCAGCCGCTATTCAGGCGGAGCCGATGACAGTGCCCCCATCCATAAACTGGGCGGTGAAACATGGGTAAAAGCACGCCGTAAAGCCGCAGAAAAAGTGCGCGATGTTGCCGCCGAACTGCTGGATGTGTACGCCAAACGCGAAATGAAACCGGGCTTCAAGTTCACGCTTGATCGTGAGGCGTATGCCGACTTTGCCACGGGCTTCCCGTTTGATGAAACCCATGATCAGGCGCTGGCGATTAACGCCGTACTGTCTGACATGTGCCAAGCCAAAGCCATGGATCGCTTGGTGTGTGGTGACGTAGGCTTTGGTAAAACCGAAGTCGCCATGCGCGCGGCCTTTGTGGCGGTCGATAACAGCAAGCAGGTCACCATACTGGTGCCCACGACCCTGCTGGCTCAACAGCATTTCGAGAACTTCCGTGACCGCTTTGCCAACACGCCGGTACGTGTCGAAGTGCTCTCTCGCTTTAAAACCGCCAAAGAGCAGAAGCAAATCTTGGCAGACATGGCTGACGGTAAGATTGATATTCTGATCGGTACCCACAAATTACTGAATGCTTCGGTGGCGTATCACGACCTTGGCCTGCTCATCGTCGATGAAGAGCACCGCTTTGGGGTACGTCAGAAAGAAAAACTCAAAGCATTGCGTGCCGATGTGGACATTCTGACCCTGACCGCAACGCCGATCCCGCGTACGCTGAACATGGCCATGAGTGGCATGCGTGATCTGTCGATCATTGCCACGCCACCTGCACGCCGCTTGGCGATCAAAACCTTTGTTCGCGAAAACGATGATGCCCTCATTCGTGAGGCGGTACTGCGTGAAGTCATGCGTGGCGGGCAAGTCTACTTCTTGCACAACGACGTCGATTCGATTGAAAAAATGGCTGACGAGTTGAGCGCATTGATCCCCGAAGCACGTGTCACATTTGCCCACGGTCAAATGCGCGAACGTGAACTCGAACGCATCATGAGTGATTTTTATCATCAGCGTTTTAACCTGCTCGTGTGTACCACCATTATTGAAACAGGGATTGATGTCCCAACCGCCAATACCATCGTGATCAACCGTGCTGATCACCTTGGCCTTGCGCAGTTGCACCAATTACGTGGCCGTGTCGGTCGTTCGCACCACCAAGCGTATGCGTACTTACTGACACCGCACCCGAAACGCATGACCAAAGATGCGGTAAAACGCCTTGAAGCCATTTCATCACTGGAAGATTTGGGCGCCGGCTTTACTTTGGCCACGCACGATTTGGAAATTCGCGGAGCCGGTGAATTGCTGGGGGATGAACAAAGTGGTCAAATTCAATCCGTCGGCTTTACCCTGTTCATGGAAATGTTAGAACAGGCCGTCGAGTCACTGAAAGAAGGCAAAGAACCGGCACTGGATGACTTACTGCGTCAACAAACAGAAATTGAACTGCGTCTGCCTGCTCTGCTGCCGGATGACTTCATTCCTGACATCAATACCCGTTTATCACTCTACAAACGCATCGCCAGCGCCGACAGTGAAAACGCATTGATGGAATTGAAAGTCGAGCTGATTGACCGCTTTGGCTTACTGCCAGAAGCGACCACCAACTTACTGACGATCAACAACATTAAGCTTAAAGCAGCCAGCATTGGGGTGCGTAAAATTGAAGCGGGTGAGAAAGGCGGGTTCATCGAATTTAATCAAAATGCTTCGATCAACCCCGGTTTTCTGGTCGGCTTATTGCAATCAGCACCACAACATTACCGGATGGAAGGCCCAACTAAACTGAAAGTCATGGCACCAATGAGTGACAGAAAGGATAGAATTAAGTATGTTGACGAGCTTTTAACAAAGTTGGCTGAAAACACCCTATAATAGATGGCACTTAAGTGCGGAGTATTCTCTTGAAAAAACTGATTTATTTGCTGCTCTTCGTCATTAGCTGGCCAAGTTTAGCGCGACAATTTGATGTCGAGGTTATCCTGTTCAAACGCAACATTGCACCGGAGCAGGTCAATGAATTATGGCCGGATCAACTGCCTGCGATAGATTACAGCACTGCGATTGATCTGGGTGATACCGCCAGCCTGAAAGCCCGCGGGATCCGACCAATGTCTTCGTCCCGTTTTCAGCTAAATGGCGAGTATAACAAGCTAAAGCAACATGCAGGGTTTACCCCGCTGGCCCATTTTGGTTGGCGTCAAGGCGATTTAAGCAAAGCGGCCGCACCTGAAGTCCACTTTGCCTACGGCAAAGATTTTTCTGGCCAATTCCTGCCAGACGGCACATCGCGTGCGTCTGCTCAAGCAGGCACCGCCAGCGACACGGGTAGCATGACGATCACCTCGGATAACAGCGGAACGGATACCTCGGCCACTCACTTGTCAGGCGCTGCCCTGTATGAGCTAGAAGGCAAAATGAAGGTTTACGTGCAGCATTATCTGTTCACCGAAGCCACCTTTGATCTGCGCGAGCCAAGCCGCCGTGAAGTGATTGTAGGCACCGAGCCGCTTGAGAATACCGGCATCGACCCTATGCTGACGCCATCAGCAGATGCCTCTCTCACCAGCAGCAATGTGCAAGTCGGCCATTTGCAAGCCGTGAACAAGCAAATTGAAGTGGAAGAGTTCCTTAAATCGTACCGCTTCGATCAGCAGCGTCAAATGGGCAGTAACGAACTGCACTACATTGACCACCCTCTGCTGGGCATGATCATTCAAATTCGCCGTCTGTAACGACGCGCGCATAATCCATCGAAACAGGCGACCGCAAGGTCGTCTGTTTTTTTATTCCTGCTTTTTTGTTTTTTGACGTCGCTTTTCTGCCTCAACATAATTGCATTTCCCTCGTGCTACCCTATTCTATTCCTTACTCTTTTCCCCCTCCTTTGAGACTGGCGGTGCCATGAAATTAGACTTTGAACTGGTGACGGAAAGACTGCGGCTTCGCCCGTACAAAAATGCCGATTTATTTTCACTGGTTGAGGCTATCCAAGATTCTCACGCGGCACTCTCACCGTGGTTAACCTGGTGTACCCCGCAATATAATCAAGACGATGCCCATGAATGGATCCATGCCAGCCAGCAAAACTGGCGCTACGATATCAGCTATGAGCTCGCTATTTTTGAGCGTGAGACAGACGAGTTTATTGGCAGTACGGCGATCAGTAACCTGTCGGAAATCGGCAACTCAGGGGAATTAGGCTACTGGGTACGAGAAAGTGCACAACGTCGCGGCTTTGCCACCGAAGCCTGTGTTGCGGTCAGCCAATTTGCGTTTCAAACCCTCGGGCTGACACGGCTCGAAATCGTCACCCATTTAGGCAACTTAGCCAGCCAACGTACGGCCTTAGCCTGCCGAGCACAATTTGAATGCACGGCACGCAATCGCATTGTCATGCATGATAAAGCCGTTAACGGTTTGCTGTTTTCTCTGATCCCTGCTGATATCATCGGGTAAGCCGGTTTGGCTGATTTTCCATGACTTTTCAGCATCCTATCGCTCTGCTACTATTGACCTATCGCTCTGCTGCTATTGAGTAGGTTATCCCTTTATCCTTGTAAGGACACATCGTGCTAAAAATTATTCTAACTATCGTACTTATTGGTCTGGTTATTTTCTTTATTCAGCGTTCAATGAGCAACAAACAGTCTGCCGCTGAAAATATCCAACTAGGCCAAACATTTCTGCTAGAAAACAAAGCTAATGAAGACGTGCAAACCACAGCATCAGGGCTGCAATACCAAGTGCTACAAACAGGCACCGGTACCGTTCACCCTAAAGCTACCGATAAGGTGACGGTGCACTACCACGGTACCTTGATTGACGGCACGGTTTTCGACAGTTCTGTTGATCGTGGGGAAACCATTCAATTTGGCCTGAACCAAGTGATCCCTGGCTGGACAGAAGGCCTACAGCTGATGGTTGAAGGGGAAAAAGCGCGCTTCTTCATTCCGGCAGACTTGGCTTATGGCAACCGTTCAATGGGCGTGATTAAGCCGGGATCTACCCTGATCTTTGATGTTGAGCTGTTCAAAATCAACTAAGGCGTTAACCGTTAAGCTAACGATCACACCACTCCATCGCTTTTTGAACGCATAAAAAAACCGCCATTTCGAGGCGGTTTTTTATTACTTTTTCATGACTCTCGCCATGCCTTGTGGCAAGGGGATCAGTGCAATTTCAGGTTTGGACGCAATACACGGTTGATACGTCCCACCAGCATCATCAAGCCTGTTTTGAATACACCGTGCAGCGCGACAAGGTGCATGCGGTAAAGTGAGATGTATACCACGCGAGCAATACGGCCTTCTACCATCATGGAGCCTTTGGTTAGGTTACCCATCAAGCTACCCACGGTAGAGAAACGGCTGAGAGAAACCAATGAACCGTGATCGCTGTACACGTAAGGTTTTTGCTCACGATCTGTCATTTTCGCCACGATGTTTGAGAAACAACGGCTTGCCATCTGGTGTGCCGCTTGCGCACGCGGAGGGACAAAGCTACCATCTTCCTGTACACACGATGCCAAATCACCGATCACGTAGATGTTATCATCGCGAGTGGTTTGTAGGGTGGGTTTCACCACTAGCTGGTTAATGCGGTTCGTTTCAAGGCCAGCAATATCTTTCATGAAATCAGGCGCCTTGATACCGGCTGCCCATACCATGATTTGTGCAGGAATGTGCTCACCGTCTTTGGTTGTCAAACCGGTGTGATCCGCTTTCGTGACCATGGTTGCGGTACGTACGTTCACGCCCAGTTTGGTCAACTCGCTGTGTGCAGCAGACGAAATACGCGGTGGCAAAGCAGGAAGAATACGCTCACCCGCTTCCACAAGGTTCACGTTCAAACGCGAACTGTCGAGATCACCAAACCCGTAATTACGCAGTTCTTGTACTGCATTGTGCAACTCGGCAGACAGCTCTACCCCTGTTGCACCGGCACCCACGATCGCGATGTCCACGGTTTTTTGATCTTTGTTAGCATGCAGCTTCAAAAATTGGTTGTTCATTTCCGTACGGAAACGGTGCGCCTGCTCTGGGCTATCAAGGAAGATACAATGTTCACGCACGCCAGGGGTGTTGAAGTCGTTTGACGTTGAGCCAATCGCCATCACCAAAATGTCATACTCAAGCTCACGCTCTGGCAACAACAGTTCGTCGTGCTTGTCGTACAGCGCCGCCAACTTGATCACTTTGCGTTCACGATCAATATCTTGCAAGCTGCCCATTTGGAAATCAAAAGAATGGTTTTTGGCATGTGCACGGTAGCTCAGGGCATCAACCCCTGCATCCATCGACCCCGTCGCCACTTCGTGTAACAAAGGTTTCCATAAATGGCTGCCCTTGCGATCCACCAACGTGACGCTTGCTCGGCCTTTACGGCCCAAGGTACGACCCAGTTTGGTTGCTAGCTCCAAACCGCCAGCGCCGCCGCCTACTACGATAATTCGCATCACAATATCTTCCTCTTATCTTATATAAATTTTTTCTGCTCAGAGCCTTACATCTACGTTTCATCCCTAAAATGAAGAGGATAATGCGCTGGCTAGCTGACTAATAATACCTATAGCGAAAGGCCCTTTGCCGTCTCGGCGTGCACTTCTGGTCACGATACAGGCGGCAAACCGCCGTCGCATGACACGAAGAGTGTGCTTGAGACGCACACAAAGGCATTGTGCTATAGATATGGGGCAAACGTGTTCCATCGTCTGCTGTAGGTAGGAGGTAGGTGGTGCTACTTTCTTATTATTATCTTGTTACCGTGTGGTCATTGTCGCGTGTGGACGACCGCGTTTTACTCTCATGCTGACTCACCGGCACAAAGCGAGAATGGTTATCATCCCCTTACATTTTGTGTGACGATTATCTAATATTTCCGCAATAGTTGGAAGTATATAAAGCAAAAAATCCGATAAATTTTCAAAAAAAACCGCAAAAATTGCTCTAGCGCATAGAATTGATTGCACTTTTAGTTGTGGCCTCATGCTTTTGTCATGAGGCCACCGATACATAAAGCACACCATTTATGCCGAACAACGAGCTGTGGCACGCAATACACGCTTTACGCATTAAAGGCTTTCAGCGTCTGTAAATGCTGAGAAATTTTCTTGAACTTATGGGTTTCGTTCTCATCCCAAATCACCTCGTAGTACGCAGCTAACGCTTGTTCTGACAAGGTGTTGTCCATGGTTTCATCATGACGCGAAAGGAACAACAATGCGTTGCCTTTATTTTTCGCGCGGAAATCAGATACGCACTTGGTGGCGATGTCGGCATACTCTTCCGGGCGGTCAATTTTCCCTTCCATGGTCGCTTCAGGGTACAGGTTGGGGTTAAACATCGCTTGTTTTATCCCACATAAAAAACCAATACGCTCCGCCCAGAAACCACCAAGCCCAACACCACAAATCAGGGTATTGTCTCTCCCGTTTGCTTCAATCAACCCGCTGACTTCTTTCAACAAGTGCGCCATATCATGCTTCGGGTGCTGGGTACTATAGGTGACGATCTTTACATCATCAATGAACTGCAGCTGCAATACTTTCTCGTGATTACCCGCACTGGTTGCATCATAGCCATGTAAATAAATAATCATCGTTAACGTCCTGTTTTCATTCTCGTTCTGGTGTTTTGCCTCAATAAGCCAGTGAAAGCCTGCCGTTCTCGAAGGCGCTTACCGAATGGCATTTACGTAAAGGTAACATTTACTCTTGTTTAATCTAACACTTTTTGTGAGGTTTGTTGACCCAACACTGTTTTACAGCGGGTTCTCGTACCCGTTGCCTCTCCATACCCGCTCACGCAGCGCGCTGTTATGCATCGCTACTGCTGGATTAACACCGCCACATCCTTGCGTAAATCAACCAGATTACGGTTCAAGGTATGGCGCTGCTTGTCACTCAACGAATGCTGCAACCGTAACATGAGTTCAAAACGGCGATTGAGGTACACATCCATCGCATTGCTGTGTTGCGCAGTGTTAAACGCAACAAGGTTACGCATCCATTGTGTCAGTTGTGTGGAAAAACCCGCTTGTGTGCGCTGAGCAAGCAACGATTGCCATGTCTGCCAATAGTGTTGCCGCATAGCCAGAAACACGGGTGTCATCTCAAGCTGGTACCCCGCGAGTTCTTTGAGCATGGCGCGCTGTTCTGGCGTACTCCGCCCCACCCAATCTTGCAGGGTGTCAATCAAGCGGTCGGTCCGTTTATCTAACCGTTGTGCTGGGGTCAGTGCTTTTCGTTCTGCATCCACCTCATTGAAACGCGCCTGAATTTCACGATCAAGTTCGGTAACCTGCCGATCACTGAGCAGGGATAGCATGGACGCCACCGGTTTCCCCACCATTGCAGCGGCATCTTGCCCGAGATCGGTAAACAAATAATGATACCGGCGGATTTGAGAGAGGGTCATAGGCGTCATCACATCCGCTTGCAGGCTATCAAGCGCACGATGAATCGCAGGCAGACCTTGTTTACGATGACGCTCCAGCGCCGTTTCCAACCCTTGATCAAGCACGCGGTCTTGCAGACGGGTCAAGTCCACATAATCATCAATACGGTAAGCAATAAGATAATCGAGGTTGTTGTAAGCAAACCGCGTCGTACAGCCAACCAGTAAAAGCAGTAAGCCACTGATCACTCCTGCCGCACGCCAAGATCGGCAAGCCCCCCAAGGCTGCCGAAGCGGTTTAGCAACCGACGGCTTTGGGGGCGTTAAGGGTGTGTCTGATCGTGAGTGTGGATGTAGATCGTGTATTGAATCTGGCTTCAGATGTTGATCTTGATTTTGGTGCGCTGATTTCACAGTCCCAGCGTGCGTCATCCTTCTCCCCCTTTAGCGATACACAACATGGTGATCATGATGCCTAGATTTAGTCTAGGCGAACACGCTTAAAGAATGGGCAAAATAACGGGGGATAAATCACGGGAGAGGGATCACAACCGACAATGCGGCGGATGTCGACTATCACGACCGCAGCGCGGCAGGCGACGGACTTTAGCGAGACAACAAGCGCTGCTTCAATGACAGGGCGCTGTCACGATACGTTTCATCGTCCCACAATTGGGCACCGACAAAAAACCACAACATGGCCAAATAATCACACCAGGGCAACCAGGCATTCACGGCCTCTAGCCAAACACGTGGCGCAGCTAACAGAGGTAATCCTACCTCTTCACGTTGTTGGCAATACTGAAATACAGCCGTTTCCACATCCCATTGGTTAGCACTGATCGTCAGCGCTAAATCCAACGATGGATCACCCGCCGCCGCATATTCCCAATCAATCACAGTAGGATCACCCGAAGGCGGTATGATCACGTTATATGCCCCGAGATCATGGTGACAACATGTCGCGGCAAACCACGGCTTAGGCGGTTGATATTGAAATTGCTGATGCAACGCACACAAATCAGCGTCTTGGTCTGCTGGCGCAATATGTGTCCAATATTTCACCGCACGCTCACGGCAGTCAAGCTGCCATGCCGGCGGGGCAATGGCATGGATCCTTGCTTGCAACTGCAACAATGTCGCCATCGGTAAATCGGCAGGGGCCATTACGCCCTCCACCCACTCCACCAGCAAACCCGTTTCACTGTAGGCGAACGGTGCAGGGGCTAGCGGCATGTCACACAAGGACGCTAACAACCGGTACTCGTGTTCACGCGATACACCAAACGCCGAAGTGGCCGCTGAACACGGCCGCCACACGCAAGTGTGTGTCGTTAACTGCACACGGTGTTGCAGCGTCACTCGCCAACAGCGATTACTGAGGCCACCACTTAACGGGGTGGCCTCAAGCACTATGAATGCTGGCCACGCCGTCTGTAGCTGTGTCACTAACGCGGCGGATTCCGGACCCGACAACAGGGACGGCGACATGCAATTATCCATGATGGCGTTCATCGCCTAGCATCTGGTATTACCAGCCAAGCAGGCTTTTAGACGCTTGCTTACGGATTTCCGTTTCGTCTGCCCATTCGATCAAGCCCGTTTCCAAGTCCATCAAACGCATGGTCATTTTGTAGTACACGTCTTGATCACTGCCGGCCGATTTCACGATGCTCGACAAATTACCGTACAGCATGTACTGCGCGCCAACCATTTTACCGAACTGAATCGCCGTGCTTTGATTCACCAGTTGGTCGTTATTTTGGAAATCCAACTGCTTACGTACGTCTTCAACACGGGTCATGTCGACAAAGCGGAATTTGCCCGAGTTCAGCAAACGGGTGCTAACAGAATCGGTAATAGACTCGGTATCAATGTGCTCACTGGTTTTGTTTTTGATCCCATCCACCACAATGATCGGACGCTTGCCGTTCGCCGTAATCACGCCAACAGAACCCGATGACAACATGCTATCGGTCATGTCTTCCGCAATTTTTTGCAGATCCGTCGAGCCAAAATCAATGGTGGTGGTTTCAACCGCTTGGGCATCACCATAGCTGATTTTTTGTGCACACCCGCCCATTAAAGACGCCACAGCCATTACTACAATTACGCTCTTTTTCATTATTTGTACCTTATTTTTTGCGTGTACAGCCGAATGATTGTGCTGCACGATTCCCCAAAATTAGTCGTTCAATTTCCGAATATAAATTCGATATTGTGTGGCTTCCGGCGTTCTCGCCATGGCTTGCAATGTCATGGTATCTTGGCCGTGAATGATCACATGTCGCCACGGACTGTCACTGCCGCTCACCTCTAACCCTTGCGCGTCATACCAATAGAAGCGGTATTGCAACGCCAGATCAGAATCGATATTGCTCTTCACCGGTACCGCCGCTTTCAATAAGCCATTCACCTTGGTGACCGCCGCCTCTTCAATGCTTAAGCGTTGCGCCAAGTGTGAATTCCCAATCACGACACTCTGATTACTGCTCTCAATACTGATCCCAGACGTGTTGTCTGCACAGGCTGCCAATCCCAGCACCATGCCTAAAATAATCAGTCTTCTCATTAGTTATCTCCCAATAATACTGACCAGCCGGTCATCACTGTTCCTTGCCGTGATACCCACACCATCGTGGTACGTCCCGGCTTTACGTTGACGGCTATCGTTTGTCCTTGCCACGACAAGGCATACTGCCCTGCGGCCACATCTTGCTGACTCAGCGACACATTTGCAGGCAGTGTCTGCCAGCTTCGGGTATCGGGTTGCTCCGTCAGTGTATTGAAAATATTGACCAGCACATTGCCCAAATCATCCCCTTCACGGGACGCCGCGCGACGTACTTCATTTTTGGCTAATACACGCAGCGACTGACGTACTACCATCGCGGGCAAGGCTTCTTTCAAACTCTGTTGTGCCATGCCATTCACATTGACCAGTGCACTTTCCTGCAAGGTTTGTCGCCCTAACATCAACGGGCTGTATTGCTGTATTGCCGTCGCTCGGTAATACGGCAAGGCCAAGTTGTACATCGCGCCCTGCCCACGGCTGTCCGGCAACCAAAGCGGCAACCGCCAACTGTCTCGTGCGGCAACGACCCCTTGCTCATCGAACACCACCACGCGGCCAGTGCCGGAGGCCGGTCGATGATACTGACCGTATCGGGCTTCGAGGGATTTCAGATCGCTGCGCATACCTAAACGGGCGGCCACACGCATCACCGTTTGGCTGACAAACGGGTTATCCGGTGCGACGGCCAGCGCCCGTTTGTAATCGATATAGGCGTTATTCAAATCCCCATCGGCTTCATATAAAACGCCAGAGAGGTAAAACAAATAACCGTTTTGCACATTGCCCAAGGTGTGCCTCGCGTCCGGATAGCGTGCGAGTACAGCACCTAGATTCTGGGCGATGCCTTTTTCATCGGCGGCATGTTCGGCTTGTTGCAGTTCAGCCTCGCGAATTTTCTTCGCCGCTTCCTGCACTTGGTTAGCCCGACGCACTTCGACCAGCGCCCCGGATAAATCATGTTGCTGGATATAATTCAGCGCGAGATAAAGATGAAGAAAACCTAATTCATAATCCGCTGGGCGGTAGGTGATCATATTGTCATTCGTGAGCAGCGCGCCGGCTTGATTGAAGCCCGATGAGAGTTGGATCACCGCTTGCTGCTGCTGTTCTTTCGCCGCTTGATCAGCAGTTTGCAACGCAGAGAAACTCAGCGGGTACACCCCAGCCACAAAGCCCACGCGGCCTTTTTCCATACCATCCAATATCTCACCTGCAGGCGCATCAGGTAATACCGCCAATGCCTGCTGATACTGGCCTTGCTGCATTGCCTGATGCGCCTCAGACGTGGCGGCACTGTAATGGCTAAATAAGTTCTGTGCCGATAAATTCGCGCAAGCCGTTAACCCTAACGAAAACATCACCACAAAAGCACGTTTTATCATTCTTTTGCTTACCCCAATAAAAAAGCCTGAGTGCTGTACGGTTCAGTCTACAATGCTGCTGTGCCGTATCGCCTACTCAGACTTCAAACTGAACTCAAAGTTCCTGCTCACCGAACATCCGCGTAAAACGGTACTGACATGATGAGAGACACACCAACGGTGATTAACCGACGATCATTGGTCCCATTGGGCGACCGCCGACCAGGTGCATGTGAATATGGTACACTTCCTGACCACCGTGTGGGTTGCAGTTTACAATCAGACGGTAGCCGTCTTTCGCGATCCCTTCCAGCTCCGCCAATTTACGTGCAACGGTAAATAGACGCCCCATCATCAACTCATCTTCAGCTTCCACATCATTCACCGTTGGCAATAGCTTATTCGGAATGATCAGAATATGGCTTGGCGCACGCGGGTTAATATCACGAAATGCCGTCACCAACTCATCTTGGTAAACAACGTCTGCTGGAATTTCCTTACGAATAATTTTACTGAAAATGGTTTCTTCAGCCATGTCATGCTCCGTTATCAATGTATAAGCGTGTTGGCAGTATGCGCGGTTCTGTCTGGCAGAGCAATATTGAACACTGTTTTAAACGAGCATACCCTCTCTTTTGAACAGACTACAACCATTTTTACGCCTTCGGATAAATCTCCATCTCCCTAAACCGGCCATCTGTTCCTTGGTAGCACCTCTAAAGAATGTGCACTTGAATCACACAAATTGAGTCAAAACAAACCAAAAAACACCCAGCTAGCGAGAGCATAATTTTGACACTTCACATTTTTCATGATGATTAAAAACAGAATTATCAGTTTGAATTACAGTGCATTCTATTAGTTATATTGCCACTAACTGGGTCTTTCTAGGGATGATATGAAAAAAGTGAAGCACACCTCAGTTATTCGCCGTATGTACACCGGCTTCGCCATGATGGTGATGGTGTTTACTGCAATGGTCTTCATGATGCTGGATGGTACCAGCCGCATTCACCAACAACTCCAACATGTCACCGATACCGCTTTGCCTTTGGTTTCTTACTCCAACCAAACCAGTGTCCGTTTATTAGCGGCAGATAAGCTGTTTAAAGATTTCCTGACCAGTCAGGATCCACAGCGCATGGACACCTATGAAGCGTTGTTTACGGAGGCACAGACACAATTTCGCCAAGCGCTCGTACAACTAATCAACGCCAACAGCCACAATCCCGATGTAAAAAGCCAACTCGATGCCCTGAGCGACATTGAAACGCGCTACTTTCAAGAAGCCCAAACGGCGATGGCGAATTATCGCACCCAGATGCTCGCGCAAAACGAACGTCAGCAATCTGCCCGCCACTTTCAGCGCTTGTACGGCAAACTGAACGGTGAGATGGCCGAACAGTTGGCAAATGACACGAGTATTCCCGTCAAAATGATGGCCAAAAACTATTTCATGAAATTAAGGCAGACGGAAACCATCACGTCTGATGCGCTGGCCACCGAAGAGATCAGCAAGATTCAAAAAGCCATGAAAGATAACAAGCGCTACGTTAATCATGTCGGCAATGCTTACCGTTCCTTGTCTACCATGAAGCCGGAATTAAAACTGGCATTTGATCAACCCATCGCACAATACATGCGTGATATTGGCCGCAGTGGTGGTGCATTGGATGCCCACTACCAGTACATTGATGCCCGTACCAAGCTGTACGATAACATTCATATTTTGGCCGGCGAGATCGATAAAGCCACGCAGGTTCTGGACAGCTTCCGCCACTATGCCAATCAGCAAATGAACAATGCCATTGAGCGCGCCGATGTCGCTTATCAACAGGGGTATAACAACGCAATCCTGTTTGGTGGCCTGATGGTCACCGTGGCGCTTGGCATTGGCTGGTACATTGCACAGTCGGTCAGAAAGCCCCTCAATGCCACGTTGTTGACCCTGGAAGCCTTAGCCAACGGCGATATGACCAAGCGCAGCGACATCAACCAGTGTGTTGAATTTAGCCAGCTCGGGGTGTACATCAATAGCCTGGCCGATAACTTGCAGGAAATTCTCAGCCGCCTCAGTCAAGCCTCCGGTGAATTAACCAGCGTGGCGGAGAAGAACCAAACCACCACCAATGACGCGAAATACCGGTTGAATGAGCAGCGTCAACAAACCGCGTCTGTGGCCACCGCCATGACCGAAATGGAACATTCGGTCACGGAAGTGTCGCTCAGCGCACAGAACACCATGACACGTATTCATGATGTTGAGCACGCCTCCCAGACGGGGCGTGAAGTCATGAACACCAACATTCAGACGACGCAGCAGTTAGCCGCGCGGCTCGATGAATCCGTTCAAGCGGTGGCTAACCTGCAGCAAATGAGCAGCAACATTGGTTCGATTCTCGATGTGATCCGCAATATTGCCGATCAAACCAATTTACTGGCCCTCAACGCCGCCATTGAAGCAGCACGCGCCGGGGATCAAGGGCGTGGGTTTGCGGTCGTGGCCGATGAGGTGCGCGTGCTCGCCAAACGTACCACCGACTCCACCGCAGAAATCGAAAAAATGATCGCCACGCTACAAGGGCGTGCCAGTCAAACCATGTCATTAATGCAAAGCTGCGTAACCGAAATGGATAACAGCATTGAAGAAGCCACCAATGCGCACCATGCGATGGAAGCGATTCAAAGCATCATTCTTGAAATCAGCCAGATGAGTGCACAGATTGCCCAAGCAGCCGAAGAACAACGCGATACCACGGTTGCCACAGCACGCAGCTTAGAAGGGATCAGCCATATTGCTGATGCTAACTATAACGCGATGGAAGAAGTTGCCAGTGCCAGCCAAACACTGGATGCACTGGCGCACCAACAAAACGACCTCGTGCACCGCTTCAAGCTTTAAGCGCTTTACGTTTTAAGCAAGCCACTCGACACATTCTGCATGCACGTCACGGCCACCGTTTCAGGCTTTCTCTGAACGGTGGCCGTATCTTTCTTCTATACTGAATTTATTTATCCCGTCCCGCGTGATCTCGCGCTGTAACCCGACCCTTTCACTGAAAATTCACGACCTTAGCCACGCATATCCCCGCCGCCACAAGCAAACGGTTGCCCCTTTATTCATCAATAAGATAGATTGTTTGAATCGTGACCTTTACATCCCTTTTATAAGCAATTAGAATCGGTCGATTTTTTTTGGAGGGAAGCAACAATGACGACGATTACGATTACACGTCCTGATGACTGGCATATCCACTTGCGTGACGGCGACGTGCTCAATGATACCGTCCGTGATATTAGCCGCTACATGGGCCGCGCCATTATCATGCCAAACTTGGTCCCGCCAGTGACCGATACCGAAGCAGCATTGGCATACCGCGATCGCATCCTCGCTGCCGAGCCGTTGGCTCCATTCTCTCCGCTTATGACACTTTACCTCACCGACAACACCACCCCCGGCGATATTCGCCAAGCAAAAGCCACTGGCCACATTTATGCTGCGAAGCTTTACCCTGCCGGTGCCACCACGAACTCCGATTCTGGTGTAACCGATATCGACAAGCTGATCCCCACCCTTGAAGCCATGCAAGACGTCGGCATGCTACTGCTGATCCACGGGGAAGTGACCACGCACGATGTGGATATCTTTGACCGCGAAAAAACGTTCCTCGATACCGTTTTAGGCCCTATCGTTGAGAAAATGCCGAACCTAAAAATTGTGGTTGAGCACATCACCACCAAAGAGGCGGTCGAGTTCGTTAAACAAGCCGGTCCGAACGTGGGCGCGACCATCACGGCGCATCACCTGATGTTCAACCGTAACCACATGCTGGTTGGCGGTATTCGCCCTCACTTCTACTGCTTGCCGATCCTAAAGCGCAATATCCACCAGCACGCGTTGATCGAAGCGGCCACCAGCGGTAACCCGAAATTCTTCTTGGGTACCGATTCTGCACCCCACGCACAAGGCCGCAAAGAAGCCGCCTGTGGTTGTGCGGGGTCATACACGGCGCACGCGTCTATCGAGTTGTATGCTGAAGTATTTGAGAACGCAGGAGCACTCGATAAGCTGGAAGCCTTTGCAAGCTTCAATGGCCCTGACTTCTACGGACTGCCACGCAACAGTGACACCATTACCCTAAGCAAAGAAAGCTGGGCGGTGCCTGACACCATGGCTTTTGGTCAAGATGTGGTTGTGCCTATCCGTGCTGGCGAAGACATGGCTTGGAAAGTCACGGCTTAATCGACGCAGTGACGGATAGGTAGTATCGAGTAGCTAGAATCGAGTATCGAAAAGCTAGAAACTAGAAACTAGAATAAAAACAAAAAAAGGGGACGCAGTATTGCGTCCCCTTTCCTTTTTCGCTCACTCAGAGTGTCACCTCTGGCACGTTCAGCACTAGCCCATTGCAGGGTTCGGCTTCAACGCGGCCTGTTGTTCCGGCAAACCAATATGGTGGAATAAACGGTACAGCACCGGCACCACAATCAAGGTGAGGACAGTAGCAAAGCCTAAACCAAACATGATGGTGACAGCCATCGGCTTGAAGAACACGTCAGGAAGAAGCGGGATCATCCCGAGAATCGTCGTGACCGCCGCCATACAGACCGGCCGCACACGACTGACTGCCGCATCCACCACCGCTTGGTATTTTTCTTTCCCGCTGGCAATTTCAAGCTCGATTTGATCCAACAAGACAATACCGTTTTTCACCAACATGCCAGACAAGCTCAAGAAGCCCAGCAAGGCCATGAAGCCAAACGGCGTATTCAGCAAGAGCAGCCCGGTGGTCACCCCAATCACGGCCAGTGGTACGGTCGCCCAAACAATCAGCGCCTCTTTCACTTTGTTAAACAGGAAGATGGTGATCAAGAACATCACCAAGTACCCCATTGGCATGGTCTGGAACAACGAGGCTTTCGCATCCGCTGATGATTCATACTCACCGCCCCACTCGAGCGAATAGCCCGGTGGGTAGTTAAGCGCCTCAATCTGAGGTTGGATCCGCGCTTGCACCGTCGCCGCCGTTTCATCACCCAGCGGATCAGGATCGGCCATCACGGTCAGCATACGTTTCCGGTTTTTCCGCACAATGAGCGGATCTTCCCAGCGAATATTGACCCCATTGATCACCTGTTGCAGTGGGATGTAGCCCTGTATCGCGGGACTCCAAATCTTCATTCCTTCAATGGTACTGACATCCACGCGTTCAGCATCCGGTAACCGTGCCACAATTGGCATCAGGTTGGTCCCATCACGGTATACCCCGATCGTCAGCCCCGAAAACGACATCTGTAACAAATCATCCACGTCTTTCTTAGTGACCCCATAGCGACGCGCCTGACTTTCGTTAAACACCGGTTCAATCACTTTGTTACGTTCACGCCAGTCATGGCGAATGTTAAACGCCCCAGGGTCAGCATTCATGATCTGAACCACGTCTTTTGCCATGCTACGCAATATAGTCGGATCCGGTCCCACTAACCGCGCCTCAATTTTCGAGCCAGAGGAGGGGCCTAACATGATTTGCTTGAGCTTATATTCCAACTCAGGGTGATTAGTTTCCAAGACTTCACTCAGCTTGCTCATCACAGGGATCACATCTTCAAATGTTTTCACGCGAATGATCAGCTCGCCGTATGAGGAATAGCTCTTTTCCGGCGTATAGGTCAGCATGAAACGTTGTGAGCCTTTACCCGCACTGGCACTGACATACACCACACGATCATCTTGCGTCACCACGCCTTCCAGCTCTTTCAACACGCTGTTGGTGGCACGAATATCTGTCCCTTCCGGTAACCACACATCCACCATAAACATCGGCGTCGTCGACGACGGGAAGAAGGACTGCTTCAACAACGTAAAGCCGTACAAACTTACCCCTAGCATCAATACCAAGGTAATGACGGTTAACCACGCACGGCGTAAACAGAATTCTAAAAAGGCCCTGTACCAGACAAACAATTTGCCGGCATACGGGTCCGATGCTTCTCCCTCGGCATGGGTTTTGACCCCACGGAAAAACAAATCGGCAAAGAATGGCGTCAACGAAATCGCCGTAAACCAACTCAACATCAAAGACACCAGCAACACGCTAAACAGCGTACGGCAGTATTCGCCGGTTGAGTCTTGCGATAATCCAATCGGCGCAAAGGCCATCACCGCAATAACGGTCGCCCCCAATAACGGCCATTTGGTTTGCGTGACAATATCGGACGCGGCTTGCATACGGGTTCGCCCTTTTTGCATGCCGATCAATATACCCTCGACCACCACAATGGCGTTATCCACCAGCATCCCCAGCGCGATAACCAGCGCCCCGAGTGAAATACGCTGCAAGTCGATGGCCATCCAACTCATGAAGACGAAGGTACCCAATACCGTCAGCAGCAAAATCAATCCGATTAACACGCCGGAACGCAGCCCCATAAAGAACAGCAATACGATGATGACGATCGCGACCGCTTCACCCAAGCTGACCACAAAGCCGCTCACCGATTTATCCACTTCTGTTGGCTGGCTGTACACCGCCCCGATATTGATCCCTACCGGTTGTTGCTCTTTCAGTTCTTGCAGGCGGCGCTCAACACGGTGACCCGCCGACACCACATTGATGCCCTCAACAAACGAGATCCCCACGTTCAGGGCTTGCTGCCCATCATACGCAATCAAGTTATCCGGAATTTCTTTGAAATCACGCTTAATCGTGGCCACGTCACGCAGATAAATCAGCCCTTCTGCGCCACTTTCCGTGATAATTAAATCCCCCAACTCATCCACGTTGTTGAATTCACCGGTAGGATGAACGCGAATATACTCGCTGCCGATCCGCACGGCCCCGGCACTGGTGACTAAGTTTTGGGTTTCGAGAATGCCATAAATGGTATCTGGCGAAATCCCCAAGCTGCTCAACCGCTGCATGGAGATTTCAATAAAGACTTGCTCTTGCTGCCCGCCGGTCACCGACACTTTGCCGACCCCATCGACCAATTCAATTTCACGGCGCAGGTAGTCCACATAGTCATTCAGTTCTTTGTAACTGTAACCATCACCGGTGATCGACAGCAGTATCCCGAACACATCCCCGAAGTCATCAATGACTTTCGGTTCATACACCCCGGGCGGTAACGATGGCTTTAGATCATTCACTTTCCGCCGCAATTCATCCCAAATCTGCGGTAAATCATCCGGGCCATAATTATTTTTCATGGAGACCGTGATTTGGGAAAGTCCTCGACTGGACACCGAGTTCACTTCATCCACATAAGACAACTGTTGAATGGCTTTTTCTATCGGGTAGGTGACTTCCTCTTCCACTTGCAACGGCGTCGCACCGGGATAAGAGGTAACGACCATGGCGTCTTTAATGGTAAACGCGGGATCTTCCAATCGCCCTAAACCAAAGAAGGCCATGGTGCCGCCAATCAGGAAGATCAGCGTCAGCATCCAACTGATCACCTTATTGCGGATAAAATAGGCTGCTATATCTTGTTTCATACGCCGTCGCCCTCCTTGTTAACGATCCGCACTTGTTGCCCTTCATGTAATCGGTTCGCCCCTTCCACCACGATAAGCTCATCGGCTTGCAGCCCTTTGAGCAAGCGCACACCTTGTGGCACCACTTTATCCGTAACGACTTGACGTTTACTGACCGTATTATCCGACCCTACTACCCAAACAAACTTGTTGGTTAAGGCTAAATCATCACCGTCTTCATTGAAAATGGCCTCAAGCGGAATAACTGGCTCCCCTTTACGGTAAATTTTCAACTTCTGCGCATCCGCACGTACTTCCACCGCCATGCCGTCCAAAATGAAACGATCTTTGGGCATCGGCATGGTCAGCGTCACCAAAAACGATCCCAATTCAGGATCCGGCTCGGTGGTGAACTCTTTCAAACGGGCGCGGTATTCTGTGCCATCTTCCAGCACAATACGGGCGCCCGGCGCCGAGTCTTGCACTTCCACCGCCGTACTCTGGGAATAAATCATATCCGGCGCTTGTATAATCACATCCACCGCGTTGGTTAAATGCAGGTTCATGACTGGCTGACCGATTTGTACATTTTCAAATTGCTCAACCGGCACGCGGGAGATCACACCGTTAAACGGCGCTTTCAACTCAGTAAAAGTTAAGTTCAATTTAGCCAAATCGAGACGCGCTTTGGCGATGCGTCGTTGTGCCTTCAATTCATCAAATTGCGATTGCGGTAAATAGCCCTGCTTCACCAGCTTAGCCGAGCGTCGATACTGGCTGTCCGATACATTGAATTTGGCTTGCGCATCATCCACTTCCAGCCGGTAATCTACCGGATCCAAGCGAGCCAATAACTGGCCTTTTTTTACTCTGTCGCCTGGGCGCACGGAAATATGGCTGACTTCCCCTTGCACGCGGAAAGACAAACTGGATTTATTGGCGGCGGCAGCCACGGCCGGAAACGTCAGTTGAGGCGCAGCATCGGCCATTTGCACTTTTGTCACAGCCACAGGTGCAATAATCACCCGCTCTTCCACCGTGGGTTTCTCGCACCCGCTGAGTCCAAGCAGGCTCACCAGCACGCACACCGCGAGCGGTAATTCACGTCGTGTCTGCATGCTATAACCCCCTTTCCTTGACCCATGCCCTGACTTTCTGGCCATCTTCCAATTCATACACGCCAGAGGTCGCGATATTGTCACCGTCAGACAATCCCGAAATCACGCGGCGCTTGTCGTCCAGTGTCACCGCCACTTTGGAGACAGCACCTTGCTCATCGACACGCCAAACAAATTGCTGATCACCGTCTTTCATGATCGCTCTGACAGGAATGGCACCTAACTCTCCGCCAGGCAATGCCACTTTCACGTGCCCAGCCATGCCGGGCAGTAAATTGAATCCCTTCGGTCGTTCCATAAATAGCGTCACTTTATAGCTGGAAGTTTTTTCATCCGCTTCGGTATCGATTTCTTTAAATTCAGCCGAAAAGTGCTGATTAGGGATGGTGTCAAACGAGACGGTTGGCTTTACATCAAAACTGGACGTGTCTTGAAAACGGACAAAGAGCTGATCCGGCAACTGAAACGTTACGTTGATCAATCCCGCGCTTTGAATATGCATCACCGGCTCTTTTGCCGCGACATATTCATAATTTTCAATTAAGGAGAGGGATAGCGTGCCGTCATAAGGCGCGATAAGGGTGGCATAGTTCAGATTGGCTTTGGCTTTGTCTAATTCGGCTTTCGCCTGATTAAGTTCTGCTTTTGAGCGGTCAAAATCAAGCTCGGATACCACATTGGTTTTTAGCAGTTTTTTATCCCGCCTAAACTGCACATACGCCAGTTCATAATTGGCTTGCGCCTGTTCGACCAACAGTTGCAATTCATCCGTGTTTAAATGTGCCAGCGTTTGCCCCCGATCCACAGTCTCTCCGGGGTTTACGACCACCTTATCTAACTGACCTGACACCCGAAACGCCAATACGGCCTTATCACCCGCTTCCACCACCGCAGGAAAGGTTCGAAACACTTCATTGTTTCCCACCGCAACGGAATGCAATTTCACCGGTCTTGATTCGGGCTCAGGTACCGGTACTTCTTTTTCGCCACATCCCGTCACTGCCACTAACAGCACGGTTGTCGCTAACAATACGCGTCCCATAACATCCTCAATCCATGATTTTTTGTTGTATTATTTAGCGGGAGCTATTGCAACATAGTCACACAACCCTCCAGCTTTCGTTACCACTATAGCCCAGACTGTATAACATTATTTGAACATTACGCAAAAACACGAAAAAAAACAGATCATTAAATCGCTTTTATCGGATGTGAGCTCCCCACTCGTTACGCGTTTTTACAGTAGATAAAAGCAACTTTGCTAGGAAGAAGCAGAATGACAACCATAAAAAAAGGCCCTAACCGAAGTTAGAGCCTTTCTCTCAAAGGTAGTCAGAAAACGCTTATCGCATTACATTTCTGCGATTTTCACTTTCCACGTATCCGGACCGGTCTGGTGCGCATTCACGCCTTCAGCATCCACGGCAACCGTCACAGGCATGTCTTCGACATCAAACTCGTAAATCGCTTCCATGCCCAAGTCTTCAAACGCAACCACACGGGCTTGTTTGATCGCTTTCGCGACCAGATAAGCGGCACCGCCGACGGCCATTAGATACACCGCTTTGTGTTTCTTGATGGATTCAATCGCCGCCGGACCGCGCTCGGCTTTACCGATCATGCCAGTCAAACCCGCTTGCTCAAGCATCATGTCGGTGAATTTATCCATGCGGGTCGATGTGGTCGGCCCTGCTGGCCCCACCACTTCATCACCCACGGCATCAACCGGACCGACGTAGTAAATAAAGCGATTGTTGAAATCCACCGGGAAATCTTCACCGTTCGCCAACATGTCAGCAATACGCTTGTGGGCGGCATCACGGCCTGTCAGAATTTTACCCGACAGCAGAATGGTTTCGCCTGAACGCCACTCTTGCACGTCCGCTTTCGTCACGTTATCAAGGTTAACGCGACGAACACTGTCACCCACTTCCCACGTCACTTCTGGCCAGTCTTCTAGCTTCGGTGGCGTCAGTTCTGCAGGCCCAGAACCGTCAAGGGTGAAATGTACGTGACGGGTCGCAGCACAGTTCGGGATCATACAAACGGGCTTAGACGCCGCATGGGTTGGCGCGGTTTTGATCTTCACATCCAATACCGTGGTCAAGCCACCTAGCCCTTGCGCACCGATACCGAGCTTATTCACACGATTATAGATGTCCAAACGTAGGGCTTCTTCCGTGGTCTGCGCACCGCGTTCTTGCAGTTCGTGCATGTCGATAGATTCCATTAAGGATTCTTTCGCCAATACGGCCGCTTTCTCTGCCGTACCGCCGATACCTATACCTAACATGCCCGGTGGGCACCAGCCCGCGCCCATCAATGGCACGGTTTTTTCAACCCACTCGGCGACATCGTCAGACGGGTTCAGCATGACCATTTTGGTTTTGTTTTCAGAACCGCCGCCCTTGGCCGCGATTTGAATGTCAACTTTATTGCCCGGCACCATGTCAATGTGTACCACGGCAGGGGCATTGTCTTTGGTGTTTTTACGACTACCGGCAGGATCCGCCACGACAGAGGCTCGTAGTGGATTATCCGGATTGGTGTAGGCTTGACGCACGCCTTCATCAATCATTTCCTGCACCGTCAGGTCGCTTTCCCACTGCACATTCATGCCGATTTTAACGAAACAAGTCACAATCCCCGTGTCCTGACAGATAGGACGACGCCCTTCTGCTGACATGCGGGAGTTAATGAGGATCTGCGCCATCGCATCTTTCGCGGCTTGGCTCTGCTCTTTGTTGTAGGCTTTTTCTAATGCCTGAACAAAGTCCAGTGGGTGATAGTAAGAAATATACTGTAATGCGTCAGCGACACTACTAATCACATCTTGTTTACGGATGACGGTCATATATGCCCTCGTTGATTATTATCATTCCATGGCGCCCGATTTGTTGCTTCCATGTAGGGTATGATTCACATGACTCCCACCCTGTAGGGAAGGTACAGGGAGATCATGCAACCACGCGGCCATGTTCCTCATGGCAGTGCTCCAATCTACTTCGATAAAGAAGACAAAAAAGCAGAAAGGATCGTCCTTGGGCGTCGTATTAAATTCTCTGTTTATGATACTCTTGCGTACAATTTCGCGCTATGCGCCTATCGTACACCTGTCACAAAAAAGAAAATGATTTGTAAATCACATCCAGAACTGATTCTTGAGCAACTCGACTACGACAAGGATGCATCGCTTACGTGGTTTGAACCGTTAGCAGGCCAGCCGTGGGCCATGATATTACGCTCCGCCGCTTCTGATCATCCAGATAATCGCTTCGATATTTTAGTTGCTGATCCTTTAGCCACTTTAGCGACACATGGTGAAATAACTCATATTAAGTTTTCAAATGGTGATGAAAAAACCAGCACCCTTGACCCCTTCCACCTCGTTGAGAAAATTCAGCATGATCTCCTGCCATCACTGAAACCCATAAACGATGTGCCATTCATTGGTGGGGCTGTTGGTTTTTTTTCCTATGACTTAGGCCGTCGTGTTGAGCGTATTGCGAACACGGCCAGCCATGATCTGGGCACGGCCGATATGGCGGTGGGCATTTATGATTGGGCGCTGATTGCCGATCACCAATTGCAGCAGTTGTATCTGATCTCGCCAAAAGGGCAATCGCGTTTGACGTGGCTTCAAGATATTCGCCAGAGTCATCTCGCACACGCACTGACAAAGCGCGAGTTACACAATGATCACTTCTCGCTAACATCTGATTGGCAAGCCAACATGGATAAAGCGACCTATTGCAACAAATTTGATCGTGTTCAATCGTATTTGCTTTCCGGTGACTGTTACCAGATCAATTTGGCACAACGTTTTTCGGCTCAATACTGCGGTGACGAATGGCAGGCCTACCGATTATTGGAGCAAAGTAACGGGGCACCGTTCTCTGCATTTATTCGCACCGACGACAGTGCCGTCTTGTCGGTCTCCCCAGAACGTTTCTTGCAACACCGCCATGGCCGAGTGGAAACCAAGCCAATCAAAGGAACACGTCCGCGTGGCGCCAATGCCACTGACGATGCCGCACTGGCTGAAGATTTGCGTACCACCGAAAAAGATCGTGCTGAAAACCTGATGATTGTCGATCTATTGCGTAACGACATTGGTCGCGTGGCCAAACCGGGCACGGTGTCTGTGCCGAAGCTATTTGATGTGGAAAGTTTCCCTGCGGTGCACCATTTGGTGAGTACGGTGGTGGGAGAGCTAGACAGCCAATACAGCCCGACTGACCTGCTGCGTGCCTGTTTCCCGGGCGGATCCATCACTGGCGCCCCGAAAATTCGCGCGATGCAGATCATTGAAGAATTAGAACCGCACCGACGCAGCGTGTACTGCGGCAGTATTGGCTACATCAGCCGCTGCGGCCAAATGGACACCAGCATCACCATTCGCACCGTGGTCGCGCATCAACAGCACGTGTATGCATGGGCCGGCGGCGGTGTGGTGGCTGACAGCCAAGCCAACAGTGAATATCAGGAGACACTGGATAAACTCAGTCGTATTTTGCCGACCCTTTCCACAGTGTGATCTTGAGCCATCATTCTGAAAATCCAAGCGTTGTGTCCTGCATGATGCTTGGCTTTTTTCTGACGATTGATTATTCTCAGACCACATTTTCTTCCTTGTGTGACATGGATTTGCCACCAAGAGCGGGAAAATTTCCCGCACATTAGTCAGTAAGTGGTTGTTTTTAACGCTACAGTTACAGTATGTTTTATCGTTCCACGGAAGGTTTATGAACTCCCAGCAGCATCTTGTTACGCGTTTTCTGCTTGCGCCACAGGCCAGTTATGATGCCAGTCATACGGCCCGTATTCAGCAAAGCTTGGATATTCGCCGTCCCTTGAAACAAGCGGCTGTGCTGATCCCCCTCGTCCCCCGCCAACACACATTCCATGTGGTATTGACCCGTCGCGCCCTGCATTTGAAGCACCACCCCGGTCAAATTTCTTTTCCTGGGGGAAAATATGAACCCTTTGATCATGATTTGATTGCCACTGCGCTGCGTGAAACACACGAAGAAACCGGCATTTTGTGCCATCGAGACAGCATTATTGGACAATTGCCCGCGCTACCGACTGTCAGTGGGTACTTGGTCACGCCCTTTGTTTCGGTGATCTCGCCGGCATACACCCCCACCTTAGACGCCAATGAAGTGGATGAGCTGTTTGAAGCTCCGCTCGATTACTTGCTTAATCCCGTGAATATGCGGACCCAAGAAGTGACCATCGGGGGCAACATTCATCACATTTATTCGGTGCCCTTCAGCAAATATTCCATTTGGGGCGCGACCGCCCAAATGCTCAAAGTGCTGTCAAAACAGCTCTGGCATGAGCATAACTAATGTGACACGTTATTTTCCCTAATCCCACCCATTAGAAAAGTGTGATCTTGATCACTTTTAATTGTATTGCAATTTCACTCCATTACATAACGAGATCTTGATCAAAGTTTTCTTGCAATAAATAACGAAAATGCGCTTCGTTCCGTAATTTCCGTTCCGTAATTCAACTTTGGATAGATAATCATGCAAACATCTACAAGCACCGCAGCCACCACTGCTGCAAAAGCAGGATGGACGTATAAAGACGTAACTTGGGCACTATCGCTATTCGGTACTGCTGTAGGCGCTGGTGTACTGTTCCTTCCTATTAAAGCGGGTGCAGGCGGCTTCTGGCCTCTAGTGATTCTTGCTCTACTTGCTCTACCAATGACTTGGTTCGCACACAAGAGCCTTGCACGTTTCGTTCTTTCTGCAAAAGATCCAAACGCTGACATCACTGATACAGTAGAAGAGCACTTCGGTAAGACTGGCGCAAACATCATCACTTTTGCATACTTCTTCGCCATCTACCCAATCGTACTTATCTACGGTGTTGGTATTACCAACACTGTTGACTCTTTCATGGTTAACCAGCTAGGTATGGAATCTATTCCACGCTGGCTACTGTCTGGTGGTTTAATCCTTGCGATGACAGCGGGCGTTCTTTTCGGTAAAGAAATGATGCTTAAAGCAACATCTGCAGTGGTTTACCCGCTAGTATTTGTTCTATTCGCACTGTCTATCTACCTGGTTCCTGAGTGGAACGCATCAATGGTTTCAGTCGCACCAGATTGGTCAGCAATGCCTTCTGTTGTATGGCTAGCGATTCCAATCATCGTTTTCTCTTTCAACCACAGCCCAATCATCTCTCAGTTTGCTAAAGAACAGCGTCAGCAGTTCGGCGACGATGCTGTGAAGAAAACAGACATGATCACTGGCGGCGCAGCAATGATGCTGATGACGTTTGTTATGTTCTTCGTATTCTCTGTTGTTCTGTCTATGTCTCCAGAGCAACTAGCAGAAGCACAAGCACAAAACATCTCTGTACTGTCTTACTTAGCAAACGTACACGAATCTCCACTGATCTCTCTAATGGGTCCATTGGTTGCTTTCGCTGCGATTACTTCTAGCTACTTCGGTCACTTCCTAGGTGCACAAGAAGGTCTAGTAGGTCTTGTGAAGTCTCGCTCTTCAATGCCTGTTAGCAAGATTGAAAAAATCGCACTTGCGTTCATCGTTGTAACGACTTGGATTGTTGCGGTAGTTAACCCAAGCATCCTTGGCATGATTGAAACAATGGGCGCACCGATGATTGCCGGTATCCTGTTCCTAATGCCAATCTTCGCGATGAACAAAGTACCAGCAATGGCGAAGTTCAAAACGTCAGCAGCTGCGCAGATTTTCACAGTACTATGTGGTATTGCAGCGATTACTTCTGTAATCTACGGCGCTCTATAAGTTAGCTATCACCAAACGCGTGATAATTGACCGCTACGGATTAGAACTTCAAGGAAATGCGCTACAACGCATAGTCTTGACAGACAAATCACGTACAATATAGCCACAAAAGAGCAGGAAGCTTTACGCCCCTGCTCTTTTGTTTTGTTTATCTCGCCAAGGAAGGGGCGGGAAATGATAAGAACGATACGGTCTAAGGTGAAGCGAGATGGCTTCTCTGACTGAAGGTATTAGCAATGATCAGTGTTTTTGATATCTACAAAATCGGTGTGGGTCCTTCCAGTTCACACACTGTCGGCCCAATGAAAGCAGGTAAAGAGTTCATCGATGACCTTCGCGCCATGGGTAAACTTCGTGATGTGACTAAAATTACCGTTGATGTTTACGGTTCGCTTTCTCTAACGGGTAAAGGTCACCACACTGATATCGCTATCATTATGGGCCTTGCTGGCAATAGCCCAGAACACGTTGATATTGATAGCATTCCTGGCTTCATCGCTCGCGTTGAAGAAACTGAGCGTATGCCTGTTGGCATGCACTGTCATACTGTTGACTTCCCTCGTGAAGGCGGTATGAACTTCCATACAACAAACCTTCCTCTACACGAAAACGGCATGACTATTCATGCTTGGATCGGTGAAGAAGAAGCGTACACCAAAACATACTACTCGACGGGCGGTGGTTTCATCGTTGACGAAGAGAACTTTGGTAAGTCAGCTGAATCATCAGTAAAAGTGCCTTACATGTTTACCACAGCTGAAGAGCTGCTTAAGCAATGTAAAGAACACGGCCTTTCTGTGAGTTCATTGGTTATGGCCAATGAGCGTGCATTGACGGCTGAAGAAGAAATCAGCACATCATTTGCAAACATCTGGCGCACCATGCGTGAGTGTATGGAACGTGGTATGAGCGAGGAAGGTATTCTTCCTGGTCCACTACGTGTACCTCGCCGTGCCGCTGCCCTTCGTCAGCAACTGCTTACTACTGAAAAACTCAGCAACGACCCAATGACGGTGGTTGACTGGGTTAACATGTACGCATTCGCGGTTAACGAAGAAAACGCAGCCGGTGGCCGCGTAGTAACTGCACCAACAAACGGCGCATGTGGCATCATTCCTGCGGTACTGGCTTACTACGATAAGTTCATCCAGTCTGTGGGTCCTAAAGAATACACGCGTTACTTCGCAGCATCTGGCGCAGTAGGCGGTCTTTACAAGCGTAACGCTTCTATCTCTGGCGCAGAAGTTGGCTGTCAGGGTGAAGTGGGCGTAGCGTGTTCAATGGCTGCAGCAGGCCTTGCTGAGCTTATGGGTGGTAGCCCTGAGCAAGTATGTATGGCGGCTGAAATCGCAATGGAACACAACCTAGGCCTAACGTGTGACCCTGTTGCTGGTCAGGTTCAGGTTCCGTGTATCGAGCGTAACGGTATTGCTGCTGTGAAAGCGATCAACGCATGCCGTATGGCACTGCGTCGTTCTTCTGAACCGCGCGTATCACTGGATAAAGTGATCGAGACAATGCTAGAAACCGGTAAAGACATGAACGCGAAATACCGCGAAACGTCTCAAGGTGGCCTAGCAATTAAAGTCATCTGCTAATTACAGAATGACTCACGGTTAATACCGAACATGAAAAAGCGACCCTCGGGTCGCTTTTTTTCGTTTATATCTTCGGTAATTCAGCTATTCAGGCAACACCCCACGAAACCAACTAATACGCCCCACCCGCACTGTGCAAGAGCTGCTCAATGTCTTCCGCCAGTGCCTCGCCACACTGTAACGTGGTGACCCAAGAGATCGGAATACCCTGCTGATCACCAAAGCCATAGCAGGCCCCCGCTAATGCCCCGACCAACATGGCCCGTCCACAACTGTCACCAGACGCCCGTATATTATTGAGCACCGCTTCCGTATAGCTGTTGCTGTTTTGCAAAATCCACGCCGCCATCGGTAAGCTATCCCCCAAATGGCAGGCCTGATTCACGATCGTCAGCACGTGGTTGATGTCATTCACCTCCCCTTCCAACGCGCGCAACTGCTCGATTTTCTCTTTAATCGCTGGCGGGCTTTTCACTGCTAGAATATTCAACACCGGCTCTATACGACGGGAACGCAATGCTTCATTTAACGCACAGGCAAAAGCTTTGGCGCACGTTATAGCAGTTTCATTTTGATGGGTAATGCCTACAAGGCGCTCTATTTCATGCTCCAATTCCTCAGACTGCAATTTCAGTGCAACCAAGGCGGGAATGGCGCATAAGGCGGGATTTTGATCATCATCGCTGCCAGAGTCATCCGGCCATTCCTCAGGGGTCAACGAAAATAAGGTCAGCAATAACGCTTTGGTGGGACTATCGACGTAACCGATAAACTCCCCACCGGGGCCGAAATAGTCCAGCATGGCTTGCTGCAAACTCACGGTATCGGCATCAGGCTGGCTGAGTAAACGGATATACAACGCCAACCACTCCCCATACAGGGTCAATTCACCGGCCGTCAACTTATCATGGGCATAATACCCGTCTACTCCCGCGTAATGCTGAGGATCAGGCTCAATAAAAGGGAAATGCGGTAAATCTTGCAGGCTGGCAATGCGGGCCGGGGAATAGATCCAGTGGGTCCCCATACTGGCGGCATCGGCCACCAGCGCCCCCATCAATGCTGCATAACGTTGTGCCATCGTGTCTTCTCCCCCACATCACTATTTCACCACTATTGATGGTTTTAAGCTTAGGACAAAGCACGCATTTCACGGCACCAATCTTAAAAACAGGCACAAATAACAGGCATAAAAAAACCCGCCATCAGGCGGGTTTTTCAATTTCTTTTCTTACGATACAGTCAGAAATTACGCAGCAGCTTTAAGCGCTTTGTCTTTCTTCAATTCGCCAACAGGCAAAATGGTACGGCCGTATTCGTTGTTCAGTACTTGCGCCATTGCGAAGTAGATAGCACTTGCACCACAGATAATGCCTTCGAAACCAGCGATAGTGCCGATTAGCGCGCTACCCGTGAAATCACGTGCAGCCAATAGGAAGAACAATACGGTTAGTGAGCCGAACACGAACTGCTTAGCACGTGGGTAGCAAAGTGAACCGATGAACATGAAGCCAGTGAAGATGCCCCATAGTAGTAGGTACCAACCCATGAAGCCAGCAGGGCTTGCAGGTAGACCCATGTAAGGCATAACAAGGATACCCACTAGTGACAACCAGAATAGACCGTAAGAGGTAAAGGCTGTTGTACCGAATGTATCACCACGCTTGAAACACATCATGCCAACAAGAACTTGGCTTAGACCACCGTAAAAGATACCCATCGCTAGGATCATAGAATCAATAGGGAAAAAGCCCGCATTGTGGATATTTAGAAGGATGGTAGTCATACCAAAACCCATTAGACCAAGTGGTGCTGGGTTTGCTAGTTTCGTCGACATTGAGTTCCCCTACAGGAGTCTTTCAAAAAAAGTGATAATAATTAAAATTTGGATGCACTCTCTGTGAATGCGCCGCGAATTCTAATGGACGTTGTGAGGCAAATCAAGCCAAAAACAGCGTAAAACTTAATCGAACGCAAAAAAATGTAGTTTTCTCTTTATTCCTGTAAAGTTATTTTTCTCATAAAAGCCCCAACAAGTGTTACCAAGTATTTTCCCACAGCACTAAACCGTTACCTGCAGAAACCTTTAATTAATTTAATTTCAAACACTTAAACCAAAAACCAATCAAGTAAAACTTAACAAG